>JAUSJA010000012.1 GCA_030647905.1 Gemmatimonadaceae bacterium
GGAAAACCAAAGATGGTCGCGATGGTCGCTTGTATGAGGAAGATTCTGATCACCCTAAATGCAATGTTAAAAGCAAAAACGCGGTGGCAGGCTCAAACCACACCGGCCACCGCTTGACTTCTAACACAACTGCTTCGTGGCGAGTGCAGAGACATGGCAAAGGACAAGTACTTTCTCAGGTGAAATCGGACCGGCTAGTACTTACTTCCGCAAATGAGAGTAACGTTTTTGCAGGCTGACTGCATGCACGACCTCCTTGCGCCACTCGAAGGGCGCGGCCTTGGGATTGTAGACCTTAATGTACGCGTCGATGGCGTCGCGCACGTTCCAGGGGCTGGTGAAGCTGGCATCACGCAGCGCCGCGCGGTAGAGCAGGCTGAACCAGACTTCGACCTGGTTGAGCCAGCTGGCGTGGGTCGGCGTGTAGTGGAAGTGAATGTTCGGCCGGCGGGCCAGCCACCGGTCGTGTTTCGGTTTATGCGTGTTCAGGTTGTCGAGGACAATATGGAGCTCGGTGTCGGGCGGGTAGTCCGCAGCGACCTCGTTCATGAACTGCAGAAATTCGCGGCGGCGGCGGCGCCAGTAGTGTCCGGCTTTCACCTGGCCGGTGGCGACGTTGAGGGCGGCGAAGAGCGTGGTCGTCCCGTGGCGCGTGTAATCGTGGGCATATCCCGAGATGGCGCGCCCGTTGGGCAGTCGCAGATAGCCTTGCGCACGTTCCAGCGCCTGGATGTGCGGCTTCTCATCGACCGACAACACGATGGCGTTCGCCGGCGGATGGAGATAGAGCCCGATGATGTTCGCGGCCTTCGGCACGAACTCCGGGTCCGTACTCACGCACCAGCTGCGCCGGCGTTCCAACTGGATCTGCTGCTGCCGCAGCACACGCCAGACTTGCGAGGGCGACACGTCGCCCAGCTTCTCCGCCACGAGGCGGCCATTCCATCGCGCGTACCCACGGGGCGGCGCCTCGTCGAGCAGCGCCAGAATACGATCCTCGGTCACCGGCCCGTAGCGCACCGGCGCGCCTGGGCGCGCCTCATCCTCCAGTCCGCTCACGCGGTGCGCCGCGAAGCGCGTCCGCCACTTACTTACCGTCGCCGGGCGCACTCCAAACGCTCGCGCGATCTGCGTCGTCCCCTCGCCGCGCGCGGCAGCCAGGACGAACTGGGCACGTTGCGCGTACCGCTGCTCCGTCGACCCCGACCGTGTCCAACCCTCCAGCGTCCGGCGCTCATCGTCCGTCAACTCGATTGCAGTGGCTCCCATGGTGATGCCTCCAATTGGAGTCTCCAACCCATGGACGACAATGTACAACCTATCGCTTATTTATGGAAGTAGGTACTAGCCTGTCTCCCACCCTGTGAACCGACTGCCGAGCTAAACTGACCCCACTACCCAGACGCTCTCTCAGACGCTCTCTCAGACGCTCCAGCGCGGATCGGGCGAAGGCAGCGTATCCCACTCCTTTTTCGCCGCGTCCATTCCCGGGCTTCCGAGCAGCGCATAGGCGAACTGCTTGCCCAGCTCGACGCCAGGCTGATTGAACGCATCAACGCCGTAAAGCTGCCCCGCATACGCCGTTGCCAGCTCGAGCAGCATCACCAGGCCACCCACATGCCACTCGTCCACGCGCTCGAGATGGATGGTGAGATTTGGCCGTCCGCGCTTCGCCAATGCCCCAGCCGTCGCGCGCTGTTCGATGCCGATCAGCTCGGCCAGCGTATGTCCGCCCAGATATCCCAGCTCCTTCACCTCTGCGAATGCGTGCGGAATCGTGAGATCGGTCCCCCGCTCATCAACGGCGACGAAGGTCACGACCTTGTTCGTCGGACCCTCCATGAACAGCTGGACCTGGCTGTGCTGATCGGTAGCGCCGAGGGCGGCGAGCGGCGTCTGGCCAACGGACGACCCATCCGGCTTGTGCTTTCCCAGACTTTCCGCCCAGAGCTGCACGAACCACGCGGCGAAATCGCGCATGGGGTCGGAGTATGGCATGAAGACGTTGATCGTCCGGCCGTGGCGCGTGTCAGCGAGCCACTGCAGCGTCCCGTACGCTCCGGCGGGATTGTCCGGCAGCCGGTCGGTGTCGCACCGCTCCGCCATCTCCGCGGCCCCTTCCAGCATTCGTGCAACATCTATCCCGATCAACGCCGCGGGCAGCGTGCCGACCGGAGTGAGCAGGCTGAATCTTCCGCCAACGCTCGGCGGAATGTCGAGCGCCGGAATGCCGGAGCTCTGGGCCAGCGGTCGAAGCGCTCCCTGCGCCGGGTCGGTCACGAACACGATGTGGCTCTTCGGCGCCTGACCCATCCGCGTCAGCGCTTCGTGCACGATCAGAAACTGCGACATCGTCTCGGCCGTTCCGCCGGACTTGGATGTGACTATGAACAGAGTGCGCGGAAGCTTCACTCGCGTGAGCAGCGCGGCGATGGTCTCGGGGTCCACGTTGTCGAGCACGTGGAGCCGGGGGCAGCCGCCGCGGGCTTCATCCGACAGCATGTTCCACCCGCTCGGTCGAAGGGCCGTACGCAGCGCGATCGGACCGAGCGCGGATCCGCCGATACCGAGTACGACGACATCGTCGTAGCGCCCCTTCGCACGGGCCGCGAATCCGGTGGCCTGGTCTCGCAGCGAATCGTCGCGCACGATGTCGGCGAATCCGACCGTGCCCCCTTTGCGCAGTCCGGTAAACCCGGCGTGCGCTGCCTTGAACTGCTCCGCGGCCGAGCTCCATTCGGACTCGGTGATCCCTCCGACGGAATCACCGATCATGTTCGAGTAATCAATGCGGATCGTCATTGCATTCGCCTCAGTCTATCCGGACGGTGAGGCCATCGAACGCAGGCATGACGCCGCGTGGAAGCTCGGCCTCGAGATCCGCATGAAAATTGTCGTGCGTCAGATGCGTCAGATACGTCCGCTCCGCTCCCACCGCCTGTGCGACGCGAATCGCTTCCGGAATGCTCAGGTGCGTCGGATGGAATGTGCGGAAGAGCGCGTTGATGACGAGAACGCTCGCACCGCTCAGTGCGGCGATGACGTCATCGGAGATCATCTTGGCGTCGGTCACATACGCGAGCGGACCGATACGATATCCGAAGACGGACACCGGTCCGTGCGGAACGGCGACCGGAATGACCTCGACCCCGGCGATTTGCACAGCTTCCCTGTCGCGAAGGGGAATGGCGCGCCCCTCCGGCTTTGTCGTTCCAGGCAGGGCACGGATTCTGTCGTCGAAGATGTACCGAAACCGCTTCGCCAGCCGCTCGAGCGAATCCGCCGGCCCATACATCTCGAGGGGTGCTTCGCGGCGCACTGACAATGCGCGGACGTCGTCCAGGCCATGCGTGTGGTCGGCGTGGTCGTGCGTGAAGAGCACAGCATCAACGCGATCAATCCCGGCGGCGATGAGCTGAAGCCGAAGCTCTGGCGGTGTGTCTATCAGCAGCCGCACTCCCTCTTCTGTCTCGACGAGGGCGCCCACGCGACTCCGCTTGTCGCGCGGATCGGGTGAGTGGCATACCGCGCATCCGCAGCCCACCTGGGGCACGCCGAAGCTCGTGCCGGTGCCCAGGAAGGTGAGCTTCATTTCACTCGGCACAGCGTTCGAGACGGATAGCAGCGACGGAAACCCGCATCACACAGTCTCCACCTTCAGCAAGTTGGTCGTGCCGGGAACATCGAAGGGGACGCCAGCGGTGACGATGATGCGCTCGCCTTTCGGCGCGAGCTCTCTCGCGACCACCACATCCTTGGCACGCGCCATCATCTCCTCGTAGTTCTCGCAATGCGGCACCAGCTCGGGGATGACTCCCCAAACGAGAGCGAGCTGACGGAATGTCCGCGGCTGGTCGGTGAGCACCAGTATGGGCACCGGCGGCCGGTGGGCGGCGACGATACGCGCCGAGAATCCGCCTTTGGTGAACACGACGACGAGAGGAGCGTGCAGCATCTCCACCGCCGCGGTGGTCGCGGCGGCGATCGCCACTTCTGTCGGCACGGCGGCGGTGCCGCTCGCCTCTCTCGGCCGCATCATGCGACCCTGCGGCGGATGTTGCTCGATTTCGTTGATGATGCGTCGCATCGCTTCGACCGCAAGGCGCGGATACGCGCCCGCCGCCGTCTCCGCCGAAAGCATCACGGCGTCGGTGCCATCGAGAATGGCGTTGGCGACATCGCTGGCTTCGGCGCGCGTCGGCCGCGGATTCTCGATCATGGACTCGAGCATCTGAGTGGCCGTGATCACCGGACGGCCGAGGAGGTTCGCCAGCGCGATGATGCGCTTCTGCGCCCCCGGTACTTCCTCGAATGGCAGCTCGACGCCGAGATCGCCGCGGGCGACCATCACGCCGTCCGACGCCTGGATGATGCTCTCGATGTTCAGGAGCGCCACATCCTTCTCGATCTTCGCGATGATGAGCAGTCCCTTCGGGATCATGGCACGGAGCTGCTCGATATCGCTCGCACGCCGGACGAAGCTGAGCGCGAGATAATCGAGATCGTGCTGCACGGCAAAGTGGACGTCGGCAATGTCCTTCTCCGTGATGGACGGAGCGGATACCTGCACGCCAGGGAGATTGAGTCCCTTGTGGGGATTGATCGTGCCGCCGTGCAGTACGCGCGCCCTGACGCGCGGGGCAGCGACTTCCATCGTGATCAGCTCGATCAGCCCGTCGTCCACCAGGATGCGATCGCCGACATGCACGTCGTCGGCGAGTTGGTCATAGGTGATCGGGATCTCACCCGGTCCATCCAGCCCCTCGTACACGAGAACGAGATCGTCGCCCTGCTCCACGACGAGCGGCTCCGGTATGTAACCGATACGGATGCGCGGGCCTTGAAGATCGCCGAGCAGGGCGACGGGATGCGACAGCTCTGCCGATATGCTGCGCACGAGCTGAATCATCTCTGCGTGCTGCGCGTGCGTGCCGTGGGAGAAGTTGAGGCGGGCGACGTTCATGCCCGCCTCCATCAACGATCTGATTCCTTCTGCTGTCGCGCTGGCCGGTCCGAGCGTGCAGACGATCTTGGTGCGCGGGATGTATGCCGCAGTCACTTCGTCGCGGGAAGCTGGCTCATCTTCCGCTCGATTCCCGCGGTGAGAGAGTCGAACGATTTCTGGAAACTCGCCAGGCCGTCCACCAGCAGCTTGTCGGTTACGTCCTTCATGGATATCCCGACGGCCTCAATCTCACGCAGCAATCCCTCGGCCGCTCCGACTCTCTTGTCAAGGGTCCGCTGCACGTCACCATGGTCGCGGAACGCCTCGATGAGCTTCGGCGGCATCGTATTCACCGTGTCCGGACCGATCAGCTCCTCGACATACATCACGTCGCGATACGCGGGATTCTTGACGCCGGTGCTCGCCCACAACGGCTTCTGCAGCCGGGCTCCGCGCTCCTCCAGCGTCTTCCATCTCGGCTCCGTGAAGCGCCGGCGGAACAACCGGTAAGCGAGCCTGGCGTTGGCAACAGCCGCTCTTCCCTTCAGCATCTTGAGGCGGTCGCGGTCGGTGGGGTTTGCCGCCTTCACCATCTCGTCCAGCCGCTTGTCCACTTCGGTATCCACACGGCTGACGAAAAAGCTCGCGACTGAAAAAACGTGATCAATGGGATTGCCCGCCGCGAGACGGTCCTCGATGCCGGACATGTAGGCGTCGATCACGCGGTCGTGCGCATCCATCGAGAAGAGAAGAGTGATGTTGACGTTCACACCGTCGGCGATGAGCTGCCGCACGGCGAGGGCGCCCTGCTCCGTGCCCGGGACCTTCACCATGACGTTCGGTCTGTCCACCGTCTCCCAGAGGCGGTGGGCCTCCGCGACCGTCTTGTCCAGGTCATTTGCGACTCCGGGGGAGACCTCGATGGAGACGTAACCATCGGAGCCGCGGGTCGCCGAGTAAACGCCGGCGAACAGGTCGCACACGCGCTGCACATCGGTCGTCTCCACGAGCTCGAACAGCTCGGCTGGTGACGCACCGGCGGCCGCGCCTGAGAGCTGATCGTCGTAATCCGTTCCTTCGGCGAGCGCATTCTCGAAGATCGTCGGGTTGGACGTCACGCCGGTCAGCGATTCCTCGGAGATCCTTCTCTCGAGTTCGCCGTTGTGCAGCATCGTGCGGTCCAGATTGTCGAGCCAGATAGACTGGCCCTCGTCATGAAGCTTTCCGAGCCTGCTCATCGCTGCAGTTCCTCCATTCCTCAATTCTAACCGGGCAATGACGATTTTGCCGCGCGCCCGCCGAGGATTGGAGGTTATCGCGTCATTATCAGGATGGCGCCGCCAGCGTTGCCGGTACCGAACCGCGTTGTCGCATCAGCGGCGTTGATGTACTCGATTCGCACGATCTGCCCGGCGCTCAGTGTTTTGAGC
Source organism: Gemmatimonadaceae bacterium (assembly GCA_030647905.1). NCBI lineage: Bacteria > Pseudomonadati > Gemmatimonadota > Gemmatimonadia > Gemmatimonadales > Gemmatimonadaceae > Gemmatimonadaceae bacterium. The sequence goes on from JAUSJA010000012.1 coordinate 6,376, forward strand.
GACTGCAGATTCCCGAAGAAGATGCTGTCCAGATAGACCTTTGCGGTGACGGGGACCGCGTCGCTGAGTGACATCGCTCCGCGCGACCGCAGGAACTCCGGGCGGAGAAGAGAGATGAGATCGTAGGCCGTCCATCCCACTCCTTTCGCCGCCTCCATTTCCTCGGCGATGAGGACACTGCGCTTGCCCGCGCCGGGGGACCCGCTCTTGACCGGCGCCGAACCGCAGGCCGCGCTGATTGCCAACATCGCCGCGACGAACGCGATTCGATTCATCACCGCCTCCGTTCACATCCTAGAAGTCCCGCTTTTTCATCTCCGCGAAGAATCTCTCATTTTCCGCCTGCTTCTTGATCGTCGCCTCGTCCACGGGGTCGTCGGAGAGGTTTGCGTCGTACTTCTTGCCGAAGCTCTTGGGGATCTTCGATGTGCTGCCCGATTTGGCGGCGTTCTTTCGTGCCAGGGCGGCAAGCTTCCGTGGGTCCATGATTCGCCGGGTGAAGGTGATCCCTAACGGAGTCACATTTCACGCCTCAGCGCAAGATCGGATGGCATGGCACGCGCGTTATAAACCCGTGGAATAACCTCAATCAGGAAAACACCATGAGATACAAACGCGCTCACTCGAAGTACGGCTTGACCCGCTGGTAGATCCGCACGTAATCGATGTCGTGGAACTGCGGGAACACCGTCGTCGAATCCGGATTCCCCGGCCAGTCGCCGCCGACAGCAGTGTTCAGAATGATGTAGTGCGGCGTATGCGGAATTCCGTTGACAGTCGAGTGAACGAGCTTGCCATCTATGTACCAGCGGATCACGTCCGGCTCCCATTCGAGCGCGAACAGGTGGAAACCCTTCGTGAAATCAAAGTCTGCTTTCCATGTGACCGAACTCGTCTTTCTCTCACCGGCGAACGTGCGGTAGTGAAGAGTTCCGTAAAACACGTTCTGCTCGTGGCCGAGGAACTCCATGATGTCGATCTCGCTGTACCACGGTCTCGCTTCGGGAATCGCCCGCTCGCGTTTCTCCTCCACTGTTTTGGCCATCAGCTCTTCCATCGCCCAGTCGCGGTTCTGCGGATAGAGCCAGTGCGCTGGCCATAGTCCTTTCCCGCCGGGGAGTCGCGCCCGAATCTCGAACCGGCCGTAAGTCGGAGCGAACCTGCCGTCGGTGCTGACGCGTCCGCTGGTGTACTTCATCCCGCCGTAGTTTCGAACGCGGCTGCGCAAACGAAGCCAGCCGTTCTCCACGTACGCTTCGTCGGGAACATAGTACTGGAGCTCGTTGTGCTTGCTCTGCTCGCGGAAGAGGACGTTCCATTTCTTCGTGTCGAGCCTGGTGCCGTTGAACTCGTCGGACCAGACGAGCTTCCAACCTGCTGGCAAGTCGGGAGCTCTCTGTCCCAGTGCCGCGCTGGCGCTCAGGAACAGAAGCGATGCAGCGGAAAGAGTGGCGACTTTCATTAGCGGTCCCGGGATTCCGGCATGTGCGCAATAATAACGCGTGCGAGAACCAGTCACACAACCGGCACAATGAACAGTCTGACCCAGACTCCGAAGAAGGCATCCTGGAGGCGGATTGTGGCGCGGCCCTCGGCCATCTCTTCGAAAAGGACGCCCTTCTCGAGGAGGCCTCCGATTGCGCGCTGCATTCCGGATGCGCTCATGCCATAGCGTCGAAGGCGCGGCTGCGACGACAGTCCTCCAGAGCCTTCGTGAACCACTGACAGAAGAGCGGTCCTTTGTGGGCCCGACAGGTTCAGCCACTGGGGGCTGTAGATGGGATCCAGCCTTCGAACCATGTCATCCGCTGTGCGACTGACTTCTGCATCGGTCCATGGTCTGGTCACGCTTCCCTGCGTTAGCGCCGCCCAGCAGGCGTCTGCAAGAACCTGCACATTCCACGGCACGCGCTGAGCGATCGACAGGATCGCGTCGATTGCCGACGCATCCATTCTGAAGCCGCCGTCTGCAAAAGCTGTTTCGAGGAACTTTCGAAAGTCGGAGTCAGGCACCGCTCCGACGTGGAGTCGCGATCCGAGATTGAAGAACGGTGCTCCGGGATCGCTCGTGACACGCGCGAGGTAGTGCGTTTTCGAGCCGGCGAAAACATACGCAACGTGCTCATGTTTCTGCACCGCCGCCCGGAACTGCCGCTCCGCCGGTTCTCCTTCTTTCTCGAGCAGCTCCTGCACCTCGTCGATGATTACGGCCACAGGGCGCTTTGCGTGAGCCGCCCATTTCTCGATGCCGTCGAGGACGGTAATCAGGAGAGGAAGCGCACCACCGGCCTCTGCCGCATCGACAGCAAGGCTTGCGGAAATGCTCTGATCTGCGGGATTGAATGTGACCGTGGGGCGGAGGCGGCCGAAGAACCGGGAGACCGCCTCTTGAGCCCGCTTGATGGCAGGCTCGAGACGCCGCGTCGCTTCGGCCAGGATGGCCGTCGCCATCTGCTCCGTGCTGGTGAATGCCTCGGCGTCGAAGGAGAGAACGACTACGCGCTGTCGCTCCGCCGCCAATGCAGCGACGTTGAGAATCGACGTCTTGCCGTGACGCCGCGGGCCGATGACGAAAAGTTTTCCCCCGCCGAGACGGTAACGCAGTATTCGCCGACGACGAAACGTACGTCGGCGGGACGGGGAGATTCGACGGCGCTACCGGATCGAGCAGAGTCGAGGGTACCGCGCACCTCGACTTCGTAACGGGAGTCTTTACCGGCGAGTACACTTCGAAAAGAACAATCACGTACTGACCGGCGGCTCGGCGAATATCGGGACATGCACTGTCGCGACGCGCCGGTCAGCCGCCTGCGCACTTAATGGAACAATCGGCAGCGCGCTCCTCAGAGGAATGCGCTGCCGGTTCCATTCCCTTTCCGAGAGCCAGTGGATAAACTCGGTGCAGCAGTTAAATCAGCCGCACTCGGAGAATCCGCATACATGGCACTTCGCGCATCCTTCAGCAAACTCCAGCTGCGACCCGCAATCCGGGCACGTCCCCATGCGCGACTCATCGCGGTTGACACTCTCGAACTCGTATTGCGCCTGAGCGCCGCCGGCGCTCGCCGGTACGACAGTGGCAACTGGCGTCACGGCGGTCTGCGGCCCGATCGCCGTCTCGGAGCGGAGAAGCTCCTGCTGCACACCCTGCTTCTGGCGCATCCAGCTCTCGAGCGCGATACCGATCGCGTCCGGAACCGACAGCACTTTGTTCGGTCCAAGCCCCATCGCGCGATCAGACGCGATGCCACGAAGCTGCCGGTGAATCGCCTGGATCGAGATTCCTGACCTGAGTGCGAGCGAGATCAGTCGCCCGATGGCCTCGACGTCGGCCATCGCCGCGCCGCCCGCCTTGCCGAGATTGATGAACACCTCGAACGGCTGGCCGCGATCGTCTTCGGTGATGTTGACGAACATCGTGCCCAGCGGCGTCTCCATCCTGTTCGTCGTCCCGCGGAGCGTATCGGGGCGCGCGCGCTTCTGGCGGCGCTGAAGGTTTTCTGCCTCCGCGTCGAACAAATCCTTCTTGAGCTTCCCGATCTCCGCCTCGAGCTCGGTGATCGTGCCCTTGAGATCTCCTACCTCGCCGCGCATGTCCATGGACCCATCGCGCTCCGCCTTGGCCTTGTCGGTGGCTCCCGTGAAAAGGACCTGGTTGTCGCGCGATCCGTCACGATAAACCGTGACGCCCTTGCACTTGAGGTCGTAGGCGAGCTCGTAGATCGCGCGCACGTCCTCGCGCGAAGCGGTGTACGGGAAGTTCGTCGTCTTCGAGATGGCCGAGTCGCAGTTCTCCTGAAAGGCGGCCTGCATGCGGACGTGCCACTCGGGAGTGATGTCGTGCGCCGTGACAAACACGCGCTGCCATTTCTCCGGCACTTCGTCGAAGTGGATGTGTCCCTGCTTGGCGATCCTCTCGATCAGCTCGTCGGAGTACCAGCCCTCGGCCTTCGCGATGGCGAGGAAGTCCTCGTTCACGTCGGGCATCATCACCCCCGCCTGGTTGCGCATGAACGCAACGGCGAACAGCGGCTCGATTCCCGACGAGCAGCCGGCGATGATGGAGATGGTTCCGGTCGGAGCGATCGTGTTGACGTTGCAGTTGCGGAGCACTTGCACCGGACGGATGCGCTTGCCCTCAGCGTCGCGCGCGCAGGTCTCGTCCGGACCCCAGATGGAGCGCGCCCACTCGGGGAACGGCCCGCGCTCGTCGGCCAGCCGCTCGCTCTCGCGCTTGGACTCGACGTCCACAAACGACTGGAGCCTGCGACCGAATTCAATGCCCTCGTCAGTGTTGTACGGGATGCCGAGCTTCACCAGCGCGTCGGCGAAACCCATCACGCCGAATCCGATTCGGCGGATGCGCTTCGAAAGGGCATCTATCTCCGGCAGCGGATACTTGTTGGCGTCAATGATGTTGTCGAGGAATCGGACCGATGTATGGATGTCGCGCCCGAGCGCATCCCAGTCCAGCGTCCCGTCAACGACGTAGTAGCCGATGTTGATCGAGCCGAGATTGCAGACGTCGTAGGCGAGGAGCGGCTGCTCTCCGCACGGATTGGTCGCCTCGTACGATCCGACGTGCGGAACCGGGTTGTAGCGGTTCGCCTCGTCAATGAAGAAGCAGCCGGGCTCACCCGTCCTCCACGCGCCGTCAATCATCTTGTCCCACACTTCTCGGGCATCCATCTGGCCGGTGACATTTTCGCTGGAGGGATCGACGAGGTCATAGCTCGTTCCCGCCTTCACCGCTTCCATGAACTTCGTCGTCACCGCGACGGAGATGTTGAAGTTCGTGATCTGCGTTAGGTCTTCCTTGCAGTTGATGAACATCATGATGTCCGGGTGATCCACGCGCAGGATGCCCATGTTGGCGCCGCGGCGCGTGCCGCCCTGCTTCACCGCATCGGTGGACGCATCGTACAGCTTCATGAACGAGACCGGTCCCGACGCGACACCCGTCGTCGACCGCACCATCGATCCCGACCCGCGGAGACGCGAGAAGCTGAAGCCGGTTCCACCGCCCGACTGATGGATCAGCGCCATGGATCGCAGCGTGTCGTAGATGCCGTCGTGTCCGTTCGACAGCGAATCCCCGACCGGCAGCACGAAGCACGCGGAGAGCTGGCCAAGCGGACGGCCGGCATTCATGAGCGTCGGCGAGTTCGGCTCGAACCGGCGCTGCGTCATCAGATCGTAGAATTCCCGCGCCGCCGCCGATACCGCCTCGTCACTCGCCCCGTACCGCCGGTCAGCCTCGGCAACGGTGCTCGCCACCCGCCAGAACATGTCCTCCGGCTGCTCTGTCGGCTTGCCCTTGGCGTCCTTTATCAGGTAGCGCTTTTCGATGACTGTCCGCGCGTTCTGATTGAGCTCGGCAGGTCCGACAGGTGGGGCAGCTGGGATGGGCATTTATACAACTCTCCGTGGAAAAAACTGGATGTCAACAGCAAAACGAAAACAAGGACTTCAGCCGGTCGGCAGAATCGGTCGTCAGGGTTGGGGTGCGCAGTTTAGCCGCGTTCGTGATTCCGCGCCAGTGCTGATGTAACTGCATATACCACAATGGCTTAGAGTATCCACATCACGAATGATTCGGGCGCCCTCCGATTTCCACCTGAATCTCTCCCGGAACCAGCACGGCTTGCCCGGAATCACGTGCTTGAAGCGGTCGCCGGATTGAGAGAAAAACGATACCGCATGGCGTACTCGGCACATCTGGAAGCATTATCACGCCCTCGCATCCATCCGACTCCAATGTCATCGTTTCTCACAGAGCTTGGACTGTTCTTCCGCACCCATAAGCGACTGCTGCTCGTCCCGGTGCTGCTGCTCGCCATCGGTATCGCACTGCTGGTGGTCATCCTGGCGCGACGATCCGAGCTGGCACCGATGATCTACACACTCGGCTCCTCGAGCGGGGCGACCGTGATGCCGGCGTGAGCGCCGGCTCCGGATCGGCCGACCTTCGCGCCTGGGAGCCTCGCGAAGGCGGCCCGCTGGCCCGCGTATCGACGGGAATAGTCTGGACTGGCTTTCTCTACGCGGTGGCGTTGCTTGCGTTCGTAATCTACCACCACGGCCGATGGATCCATCTCAGCTCGCGCGCTACGGCGTACCTGCTGCCTCTTGCCACGATTGTTCTGCTGGCAACCGTGCTTCGCTCCCGTCCGGCAGTCCGGATTGCCGCTGCCCTCTTCATTGGCCCGATGCTGGTCGTGAGCATCGCGGCTAATCTGATCTTTGCCATGCCCGATCGCACAATACGAACGTGGGGTTGGAGGATCATGTCCGAACGATACCGGGAGGCGATCGCGTCGGACCTTCAGAAACATGGAATCCGCGCCTACCCGTTCGTCACTCCCGCTGAATTCGGGTACGGCGCGAGGATGCGGCGCGAGGGAGATACGCAGCTTCTTCCACTGGCCGGCATCTCGCGAGTACGCACGGTCATGTGCGCCGAGGGCGCCCTCATCGTCTCGTATGACAGCGACGAGCGTGGCTTCAACAACCCCGCGGGTCTCTGGAGCCGCGACTCGGTCGACGTCGCTCTTGTCGGAGACTCATTCGTCTGCGGCTCCTGTGTCCGCGCCCGGGATCACTTCGCGACGATCGTCCGCGATCGCTTTCCACGCACGCTCAACGTCGGCGGACTTGGCAACGGCCCGCTCACCGAGCTGGCCCTGCTCCGCGATCTGAGAAGGGCTCTCAACTTCGAGGTCGCCAGCGACGAGCGACGAGTCAAGCCCGACTTCGTGCTGCTCCGGCAGGTCATCGCCGAAGCGAATCGAACTGTCGGCGAATGGGGAGGCACGTTGACGCTGGTGTACCTGCCGGAGCAACACCGCATGGAGCCCGATTCCCCGCAGCCGCTCGGCAGGGTTCACGACATCGAGGCGATTCATACGAGCGTCATGGAGATCTCGCGAGACCTCGCGCTGCCTGTGCTGGACGTGAGCGCGGTATTCGCCAGGGACCCCGGGCCGACGGGCGGTGTGGTGGCGGCCGCGAACTCATTACAGCCCCTACGACGGCAATCGCGCACTCGCGACCGCAGTACTCGCTTATCTCCGCTAGAAGGACGAGCCGATAGTCAGATAGACGCTGACGGCGTCCGCTCTACCCGCCGCTCGATTCACGACCGGCACCGCGACCCCCAGCCGGAACCGCGCCGGCACGTCGTACTGGAGCGCGGTGTCGAAATCCAGCTCGGTGCCGGCGGACGCCAGCCACAGACCCCCACGCTGGCCGGCAGTGCAGATCTGTGTCTGTCCCGCCGAAGCGGGACAATATGCGCGCCCTGCCTCTCCGAAAGTCGAGATCGAGATTCGGTCGAAGAGAAGAGGAATGAACGGCACCCGCTTCGAAGGCGCGGCGATCGGCGCTCGATACTCCAGGCTTCCGGCGAACGCGCGAATTCCCTGCTCCGCCGACGGGGGAAATCCGCGCACGCCGAATGTGCGTCGTTCGCCACCGACAGTGAGTCCCTCCAGCACGTCGAGACTTCCGCCGCTAAGGCCACCGACGGAGAAGCTCGAGATCGCGCGGCTGTCGGCGTAGCCCGCGGCAGCACGCGCCGCGATTACATGGTGCGCGAATCCCGGAAGATCCAGCGACTTGTAAACAGCGGTGACGCCAACGATGCTCCTGCTCGCGCTGCCGATGTCCCCGCTCTCCCACCGCTGCCGCGCGGTAGCGCTGACGGAGATCCCGTCCTCACGTGAAATACTGAGCGCCGGGCGCATGGTGTTCGTCCAGCTCGCCGAAGTGAACACCGATGGGTAGCGATGCGTCTGGGCGAACAGAGCGGGCAGCCGCGCGAGCAGCGTGTCCGGGTCGGTGCCGTAAGTGCGCGACTCCAGCTCGCCACCAAGAGAGAACGACGAGTACGTTCTCGCGCGCGGCCGCACGAAGCTCGCGCTCAACCCCGCGATGCGAGCGCGCCGCGCCAGATCTCCAACCTCTCGCCCGGAGTTGTTGAAGATGGAAAAATGCTCCCATTCCTGCTGCGCGCTCAGATTGAGATACGGCTGGCCGAACCCGCCGTACTGATACGCGCCAAACGCGCTCGTCTCACGATAGTTCGTGTTGAACGATGCCTCCGCATAAAGACTGTGGCGTCCGATGACGTCCACGCCGCTTGTCGCTGCACCGAACGCCGTTCCTGTGCGCGTTGCGTGACTGAGCAGCGGCTCCCAGTAGCGCGGTGCGAGCGATTGCCACGGCGAGTAGCGTCGCGCCGGCCCGACGTCCCCGATCGAAAGGGGCGGAGCGATCTGAGCGGCAAGCCGGCAGCCGCGGCATCCCTCACGCTGACCGCGCGCTCGCGACATGACAGCCGCGGTCGGGCTCGTATTGGCGGGAGCGACTCCGACATGATATCCGTCGAATCGGAAGCTGAGGCCGGAGAGGTTTCGCTCGTTCGGCGAAAGCTCGGGGTTGAAGAATCCGGTGGACGCCGCGGATACTCCTCTGCTCGCGGACTCCGTTCCCTGCCCACTCGCCGCAACGGCGTACGCCTGCGTCGAGCCGGATATCGTTGACGTGTAGAACAGACTGCTACCCGAGGGAAACCAGGACGGGGACGCCAGAACGGCGCGCTGCGAAACAGGCACGCCGATCACCGCGCCAAGCGTGTCGAGCATGACGAGCTCCGATATGCCGCCACGCCGGATGCGAATCGCGGCAATCCCGGACCCGGTGGGCGACCACCGCGGCTCCGCCCACTGGACCTCCGCATTGCCTGTCGTTATCGGCTGAACCGGCCGGCCGTCCCTCCAGACGCGGACGATTCGCGTTGACCCGGGGACCGACTGGACCGCGACTACAGCGCCGTCCTTCCTCGCATCCGGCTGCGTGAGACGCGCGCCACGCGTCAGGCGTGTCTCTTCACCGTTGTTCTCGACGTACAGGTCGGTGCGAAAGTGGAACGGATCGATGTAATCCGGCTGCGCGAAGACGACCGAGCCGTCGGGAAGCGGCGAATTCGCGTCGAGCGCGTTGCGCCTCCCAAGGCGCGTCACCTTTCCATCGAGCGTTACCGAATACGCCGACGCAACTTCACGCCCCGTGGACGCGACGTACATGATCGCTGTGTCGCCGAGCCAGCGCGGGTACTCCGCGTAGCGGCCATCATGGGTGAGATCGCGCCACCGCGGCAGTGGCTCCGTCCCCCTGCCGCTCACGCGAACGAGCGAATCACGCCAGTCCCGCCACGCATTTTCGAAGCTGATACCAAACGCACGCTTGGCGCGCGCGTTGAGCGAAATTGGCAGCAACAGTCTGCTTGTAATGTCCACGAACTTCGGTATCGTTTCCGGCCCGCGCGTTCGCGACAAGTAGTCGAGGACGAATGCGCCGTAGGCGTAGACGGTCTCTCCTCCGGGAAAGCGGCTGGTGGCGCGAGAGAGCTCCCCAAGTCGGGGAACGCGTCGCACTTCGGCAGCGGAGCGGGCGAGCATGTAATGCTCCGCCCCTTCGAGTCGTCCCGCGCCGGTGATGCGCGATTCGTAATAGACCGCCAGCCCTTCCACCAGCCAGGCCGGCTGGTACGAGTTCGGGAACAGTCCCGGATGCCGGCCGAAGACGCTTCGACCGAGCCGCCACACTCCGTCTGCGCGGTCGAGATGAAAGATGTGCGTCAGCTCGTGAGTGATGACGAGCTGGCTCCAGTCATCGTAGTTGCGGAGCTCCGGCGCATCTATCGGTGGATGGGCGAAGACCACGATGCGATTGCTCGGGAAGGTCGTCGCGTATCCGTTCACATAGTCTATGTTGTCAGCGATTACGAGATCCACCTTGCCGCGCGGCGCTCTCAACTCGGTGCTGAGCTGCGCGAAGGCGCGCTCGCCGTTGACAGCTCCGCGACGCGCCTCCGCCTCCAGCGCTTTGGTGAAGTGCACGCGGAAGTGCGCCGTCTCGATGGTGTACCACCTGTCGTTCGGCACCAGCTGCGCCCGCGCCGCAAGTGAAGGCGACATCACCATCGCCGCCGCCGCTGCGATCATTCGCGCCCGCCGGAGCCGGCGTATCACTCGCCAGATTCTTCCCCCATTCGTGAGCGATTTCTCCTCAACGCCCGGCGGCGCCAAGTGACCGGAAGTAATTCTCCAGCCCGTCCACTATTCCCTGCGCGTACCGCTGCTGGTATTCCGGATTTCGCAATGCCGCTTCCTGGTCAGGCACGATGATGAAGGCTCCCTCGACGAGCACGGCGGGCATCCACGTCGGTCGTACGAGCGCGAAATTCTCGCGCTTCACTCCATTGTGGCGCAATGCCATCTGCGCCACGAGTGCCCGCTCCATCGCCTCGGCGAGGGGCGCTGAATGGAGATGATAATGGTATGTCGCCGTTCCGTTCACGCGCAGCGGATTGATCCCGTCCGGAACCGCGTTGAGGTGAATGGAAACAAGCGCGTTGGCGTTGGCGCGACGCGCCATCGTCGGACGGAGATTCAGATCCACCGGGTCGGACGTAGTGCGCGTCATGACGACGTTCACTCCCTTCGCCTGCAGCAGCTCGCGGACCTTGAGGCCGACCTCCAGTGTCGGAACCGGCTCCCACAATCCCGTTGGCCCCGTGGCGCCGACAGGCGGATGTCCGGCGTCCACCGCGATCGTGAGGCCGAGGAGCGGCGACGTCGGATCTACCCGCGGAGGGCACCGCACACGAAACGTGAGCTTACCATCTTCCCATAGCGGCTGGTAACCGTAGACAGGACCGCGCAGCGCGATTGTGTACTGCATCTCCGGGCCGGCCGCCGCGGCAGAGACGGTGGTGACGTAGCTGCCGGCAGCGGCTCGGACGGGCTTCTGACGCCGAATCGGACCCTTCGTTCCGTAGAGCGTGAGCGTAAGCGCCGAGTCTCCTTCCTCGACGAGATACGCGGGACGCTCGGTCATCCGGATGACCACGTCGGTCCACTCCGGCGCGTTCCGCAACCTGAACGACGACGCACGCAACGGCTTTGGTGCCGCGGCAGCGGAGTCGAGCATCGTGAGATCGCTCTGCGCGATGCGAATCGTCTGCATCGTGTCGAGCTGCACATATGCGTCGCTCCCTTTCGTCCCGACGACCTTCACGACTGTGCCGGGAATGAGGAACCAGCGCTGGATTCCCCCGGTTACCGCGTAGCCGGTTACGACCCGGTCCGTATCACTGGGATACGTCGCGGGCCCGATGAGCGATGCGTAGCGCGCCGGTGACATGGTGACGACAGTGTCTGGCGGAGGTGGAGGAGCGGTCGGTGGACCGGCGATCTTCACGGGGTGGACGAGCCGCGCAGTATCGAGGCCTGTAGTGACGACGATCTCGTATTGCGGCGCGGTCGCCGGCGGGTTCGGCAGCCAGGCCATGAACGCACCGTTGGGCCAAACGGGTGTCAGCACGCCGTTGATCGTGAGGCCAGCGTCTCCGTTTCCCACACTGCCAAAGACGAAGTTCGAGTCCCGCGACTGGATAAGCTGTCCCGCTGGCGGGTACACGACCTTGATCTCGAGGGGTCCGCTCACATGCGGAACCTCGGGGAGCGCCGGGTTCACTTCGGGAACCGGCGCACGCATGACCACCGGCGGAGCGACAGCGGGAGCCGCCGCCGGCACGGGAACTGTCGCCACCCGCGGGGTGGCGCACGCTGCCGCCGCGAACGCCACGATGAGCGGAGATAACTGAAAAAGTCTCGTTGTGATCATGTATGCCTGGTCGTCTTTGGATAAAGCTGAACGCATGGTCGGTACCAGACCATGGAGGCGCGGCACCTGAACAAAAGTTTCGGCGAACCGCGCCTGCCTCACCTATATTCTCGCGAATGCCGTGGTCCCAGCACATTACAGATTCCTCTTCGCCCGCCCGAAGCTCGGGCGCGCCGACAACATTGTGACTCGCTCAGAGCCATTCACAGCCGAGTTTCCTGCGCTGCCGGCAGGCACCATCGAGATCGCCGCCCGCACCGACATCGGCCTGATCAGGGAGCACAACGAAGATTCTTTCCTTGTCGGGAATCTGGCCACCGGAGAGGTGTTCAGCGAGAACGACGCCGGCCTCTTCCTCGTAGAGGCTGCCCCGTCACTCCTGATGGTCGCCGACGGCGTCGGCGGCGCTGCCTCGGGAGAGATTGCCAGCTCACTTGCGACTCAGGTCTCCTTCGAGCGCCTGCGCGAGCGATTCGACCGTGGAGCGCTGAAGGGCGCGGTCATCATCGCCGACTCGCTTCAGCAGGCTGTGCTTTCAGCCAACCAGGCGATCCACGAGCACTCGAAGGCAAACCGGACTCACCATGGCATGGGGACGACCGCCACGGTCGCTCTGGTCGTAGGCGGAATGATCTACTTTGCCCAGGTCGGCGATAGTCGCGCGTACATCATTCGCGACGGGGTGGCAAAGCAGATGACGAAGGACCAGTCTCTCGTTCAGAGGATGGTTGACGCCGGCAAGCTGACTCCGGAGCAGGCGGAGCGAAGCGAGCACCGCAACATCATCCTGCAGGCGCTCGGTCCGGAACCGGCCATCGTCCCCGAGTTCACGCGGGACAGACTGATGAGCAACGACATCGTGGTTCTCTGCAGCGATGGGCTTACCAACCAGATGACGGGGCGGGAGATCGCCGCGATGGCGGAGAAGCATCGGGACCTCGAGGCCCTCTGCAACGCCCTCGTCGATCGCGCCATCGAGACGGGAGCCCCCGACAACGTCACCGTAGTCGTCGGACGCTATCGCATCCCCACGGCAGGCTAACGCCTCGTCGAAGAGATTCCGGGATCGTCCTGTTCGCCGATCCTTTCCAACGCCGCCTCCGCATCCGCACCGCGATGCACTGATCCCACGGGACTGTCGGCGTTCCACGGCGCAATGAACGGCAGAAGCGCGATGCACGGTAGCCCTGCGATCACGGTTATCAGGAAGAAACTTGGCCACCCCATCGACTCGGCGATCTTCCCGCCCGGCGCAACCAGAATGTCACGGCTCGCTGCAACGACACTCGACAGCAGCGCGAACTGAGTGGCCGAGAAGCGCCGGTTGCACATGCTCATGATGTAGGCGACCAGCGCCGCGCTCACGAGACCGACTCCGAAATTCTCGACGACGATTGCCGCGACCATGTAGGTGTGATTGCGGCCGGCAAGCGCGAGCCCGTAATACGTGAGATTGCTCAGCGCCTGAAAAACGGCGAACGCCCACAACGACCGGTTGAGACCGATGCGCGCTATCGTCGCGCCGGCGGCGAGCGAACCGGCAATCGTCGCCAGCAATCCAGCGCCGCCGAAGACGAGGCCTACCTCGGTCTGGGTGAACCCTGTCTTCAGCAGAAACGGAGTCGTCATGCTGCCGGCGAGCGCATCCGAGTACTTGTACAGCACGATGAAGATCAGCACGCCGACGCCAAGCCCCGGACCGACGCGCTGGAAGAAATCGCGGAACGGCATCGCCACCGCTTCGGCGAGAGACTGCGGCGGCGCTTCCCTGAGCACCGGCTCGGGCGCGAGGAACGTTGCAAGAATGCCGACGAGCATCAGCGTCGAGAGGAGGGCGTACACCGTGCCCCACGACAGGCGTTCGGCCAGCACGAATGACAGCGAGCCGGTGAGGAGCAGCGCCATCCGGTAGCCCAGCACCCAGATGGCGGCGCCGGCGCCCAGCTCGCGGTCCTCGAGGATGTCAGTCCGATACGCATCTCCGGCGATGTCCTGCGACGCGCTCAGGACCGCGATGAGGATCGCGTTGAAGGCGAGCGCGCGCAGGCCGGTCGTGGGATCGTGCAGCGACATCGCGGCGATGGCGACGAGCAGCAACACCTGCGTAATCAGCAGCCATCCGCGACGGCGGCCGAGTATCGGTGGGATGTAACGGTCGAGCAGCGGAGACCAGAGGAACTTGAGCGAGTACGGCAGTCCGATCATGCTGAACAATCCGATTCTCGTGAGATCCACACCGGACGCGGTCATCCACGCCTGAAACGCTTTTCCGTTGCCGATGAGATTGAACGGCAGCCCGCCCGCGAATCCGAGGAAGATGAGCGCCGCCATCTTCGGCTGAGTGAACGCGCGCACCATCGAGCCGCGAGCCCTGTCATTCATGTGGAAAGCTCCCTGAGCCTGCTGCAGCTCGTGTTGCCGGCGCTTGCGTGCTACGCCGGAGTTCGCTTGCCGAGTATCCGGGGACCTGACGCGCCCGTCGCGGTTGGCACGTTCCCGGGGCGGCCGGTCAGATGGAGATACCCAAGCAATGCAAAGGCCACGGCTTCCTTGGCCTCGCCGTCGAAGAAGGTCGCGTCGAAGTCGCGAACCACGCGTGGTGCGACAGCTTCGGTGATCGCCTTCACGAGAGCCGGGTTCTTCGCTCCACCGCCGGAGAGAAACACTTCCGACACGGGCTCGGCGATGAACCGCTCATATGCGTCGCCGATGCTGCGCGCAGTGAGCGACACGGCGGACGCAACGATGTCCTCATCAGTGCATCCCGGTGATTCGGTACGGCAGGAGGCCATGAGGGCTTCCGTGTACCGCGGGCTGAAGAGCTCGGGACCAGTGGATTTCGGCGGCGCGGCGCGGAAGTAATCGTGCGAGAGAAGCCGGTCCACAACCGCTTTGACCGGGGTTCCGCCCGACGCGAGGCGACCGTCAACATCATACGCGAGATCCGGTCTCAGCAACCGCACGACCTTGTCAATGACGCCGCAGCCGGGGCCCGTATCGAACGCGCGCACGCCGGACAAGTCGCCGCCCGGGGGCACGACGGATACGTTGCCGATTCCGCCGAGGTTCTGCAGCGCACGCCAGGCGGACTCATCCGCGAACAGCATCGCGTCGGCCATCGGTACGAGCGGGGCACCCTGCCCTCCCGCTGCTACGTCGCGCACGCGAAAGTCGCTCACCACATCAATGCGTGTGCGCTCGGCAATCACGGACGACTCGCCCATCTGCCACGTCGAGTGTCCGGGCTCGTGCCAGATGGTCTGGCCATGTGATGCAATCGCCGCGATGTCCTTGCGCGACACACCCGCTTCGGCGATGGCGGCTACCGCAGCGTCGGCGAGCCAGCCGCCGAGGTCGAAGTTGAGACGGCAGTACTCGGAGGGAGTGGCGCCGGTGAGCCCCGTGGCGAGACGCTCTCTCTCATCGGGAGAGTAGTCGCCCACGGTGAATGACAGCAGCTCGGGGGTCACGCGGCCGTCGCCTGATGGAGTGAACCGCACGACGGCCGCGGTAATTCCATCGAGTGAAGTGCCGGACATGAGGCCGACGAGAATCATGCTTTCGTCGGTCGTGCGATCGGACGTGTCGCGGTCCACAGATGGCGCGTGGCTCGTCATTCCGGGACCGGCGGCGGCGCGTCGGGGATTGCGCGCCTGATCACCCCACCCGCCCGATCGAGCGCGGCGAGAGCGTCCTCGCGGCCGACCCCCAGTTTCTGCATGACGATTGCCGTCTTGACGCTTTTGTCCGCCGCCTCGAGCAGCGCGCGCGCTTCCTCACGCGTCACGCCGCACACTTCGACGACGATGCGCTCGCTTCTGCCCTCCAGCTTGTTGTTGGTGGCGCGCAGATCCACCATCAGGTTTCCGTACGTCTTGCCGAGCCGGATCATCGCGCCCGTGGTGATCATGTTGAGCACGAGCTTCGTTGCCGTTCCCGCTTTGAGACGCGTGGATCCGGTGACGACTTCCGGGCCAGTGATCGGAACGATCGCTACGTCCACGACATTCAACACACTATCGGGAACTCTCGAGCAGGCGACGATGCCTGTCTTGGCGCCGAGAACGGCGGCGCGCTCGATGGCCGCGTGCACCCAGGGCGTAGTTCCGGAGGCGGCGATGCCGACGACGAAATCGGCCGGGCCGACGTTGTGCGCGTCCATCTCGCGCGCGCCGTTCTCGACGATGTCTTCGGCGCCTTCCTGCGCGCGGGTGAGCGCGGGCAATCCGCCGGCGATGAGTCCCTGCACCATCTCGGGATCCGTGCCGAACGTGGGTGGACACTCGCTCGCATCGAGAACCCCCAGCCGTCCCGATGTTCCCGCGCCAACGTAGAAGAGCCGTCCACCGGCGCGAAAAGTTCGCTCGGCGATGCGGATGGCTTCGGCGATCTGCTCGCGCTGAGTCGCGACCGCTTCAGGAACCATACAGTCTTCAGCGTTTATCACATCCACGATCTCGAGGATAGACGCGAGATCAATGGACGCGGTCCGTGGATTGCGGCGCTCTGTCGTCCGTGGATCAATCATTCAGGAAAATGCGGTGGGTCACGCCTGGGAAGTTACCGGGCGCTTCTCGCGAGCCGCAAGACAAATGGAGATAGAGTGAGCCGACATATTGCCCTGTTTCTCATGATTGTTCTCGCCGCACCGGCCGATGCTCAGGTGCGCCGGCGCGTGCCGATTATGCCCGAGCCGTCCACCTGGGTCTCGCTCGGAATCGGCCTGTTCAACGGCAATGGCGTGAGTGACGGCGCGACGGGCAGCACGTGGGATTTCGGACAGGCGTCGAATCCTCAATTTCGTGGCTCGCTGGAGAAAGCGATCAACCCGACGACGTCCATCGGCGCGACGGGAACGTACGTGAAGGTGCCTTTCACCTACATTGGAACGGGCGGCGCTGCCAGCTGCACCCGCTGCGCGGCGCATCTGGACGTAATGTCGCTCGGTGCTTCATTTCATGTCGGCGGCGGGCTCGGATTACACCAGGTGCTGGAAGCGTCCGCTGGAGCTCTTCAGTACCGGAACCTGCGCCGCGACAGTGACGGCGCCGCGCTTGCACCTTCCGGCGGCAACGTGGATCCGTATTTCACATTCGGTTACGGATTCGGATACACTTTCAATCCGGCGATGCAGCTGAGCGTGGTGCAGGACTTCGGGCTCGGGCTTCACGAGCGGACGAATCTGACCAGCGAGCAGAGCAACACGCTCAGACAGAGAACTCTCAGACTGAACCTTCGCTACGGTTTCGGAAGCCGGAACGCGAGGAGATAGCGCTGAACTGACTAACGAGGCCTCCAGGTGATCAATTCCGGCATGCAGCATCTCATTCTCTTCCTTTCGCTTGCCGCCTGTTCACCCGGGGGACTCGCGCTGCCCGCGTCGAGTCAGGTCCCGGCTCACATGCCTCCGCGCGCGCCCGCAGTCTTTACCGATGGATGGAAGTATCCGGCGGGCTCGAGCGCCACGGTGGCCGAACATGCGATGGTGGCGAGCAGCAGCCGGACCGCTGCCGAAGCAGGCGTGGAGATTCTCAAGGCGGGCGGCAACGCAGTGGACGCCGCTGTCGCGGTGGGATTCGCGCTCGCGGTGGCGTATCCCGAGGCCGGAAATATCGGCGGTGGTGGATACATGGTCATCCGGATGAGCGACGGGCGCACCGCTGCGCTTGATTACCGCGAGGAAGCACCCGGCGCGTCGTTCCGCGACATGTATCTCGATTCGGCTGGGCGGCTCACGAGCCACGCTGAAGCCGGACGGTCCGCCTCGGGAGTGCCGGGTGCGGTCGGCGGTCTCACCGCAGCGCACGCACGTTACGGCTCCCTGCCGCTCGCCGCGGTGATGGCCCCCGCAATCCGCCTCGCGGCCGAGGGCATGATCGTGGACACCGCTCTTGCACGATCGGTGGCGAACAATGCTTCGCTCATCGCCAGGTATGATGGCGCATCGCTGTTTCTCCTCGATGGAAAGCCAATCTCGAGAGGATCGCGATTCGTGCAGCCCGCTCTCGCCGAGACGCTGCGCGCCATCGCGCGGGACGGCGCGGCCGGATTCTACAAGGACCGGGCTGCGGCGCTCATCGTCGCGGAGATGGCGCGCGACTGCCCCGCCGGAGTGAAAGAACGCGAGCGCGCGTCTCACGGATGCGGATTGATCACGGCTGACGATCTCGCGCGCTACAGTCCCGTCTGGCGCACACCCGTGAGCACGCGATTCCGCGGATACCGGCTGCTCTCGATGCCGCCGTCGTCTTCCGGCGGGATCACTCTCGGCGAGGCGCTGAACATACTCGACGGGTTCCCGGCTCTTCCTTCATTCGGCAGCGCGGAGTATCTGCACCTCCTCGCGTCCGCGTTTCAGCGCGCGTTCATCGACAGGAACGCGCTGCTCGGCGATCCCGATTTCGTGAAGATTCCGATGGCGGTGCTGGCGAGTCGGAAGTACGCCGCCCGGCTCAGAGCGACGATCGATCCCGCGCGCGCGACGCCCACGCGCACTCTCAGGATGCCATCGCATGAAGGAACGGAGACGACGCATTACTCGGTAGTGGACGCGTCCGGCAATGCCGTTTCCACCACCACGACTCTCAACAGTCTCTATGGATCGGGAGTGTTCGTGCGCGGCGCCGGCTTCTTCATGAACAACGAGATGGACGATTTCGCGGCAAAGCCGGGCTCGCCGAACCAGTTCGGACTCGTGCAGGGCGAGGCGAACGCCGTCGCGCCGCGGAAGCGGATGCTGAGCGCGATGTCGCCCACAATCGTGCTCGATCCGCGTGGCGAGCTGTACATGGTGCTCGGCGCGCGCGGCGGACCGCGCATCATCACGAGCACGGCGCAGGTGATACTCAACGTCATCGAGCACCGCATGAGTCTCGCCGACGCGATGAATGCACCGAGGATCCATCATCAGGCATTGCCTGACACGATCCGGTTCGACGCCGGCGGCTTCGACAGCGCCACAGTCGCGCGGCTTTCGGCGATGGGCTACGGCCTCACGCCTCAGAGCTACATTGGCGGATCGGTCGTGGCGATCAGGCGTGTGAACGGCGGATTCGAAGGAATGGACGATCCGCGGGGGTTCGGGGGAGCGGCGGTAGGCTACTGAGCTCGCGGGAAAGGCTGACTAAAGCGGCGGTGAGAATCTCACCGCCGCTTCACCCATCACCCTGTCAGCTCAGACCTGCACTGTTGCCGAATTGTCGAGCGTGATCGTGATTCGCCCGCCCGACGGCACGCATCCCTCGTAATTCGCGGTAGCCGCAGCAGCCCCTGCACCTGCCGCTGCGCCGGTCGCCGCGCCGATCACCGTGGACTTGGTGTCCTTGCCAAGCACCTGACCGACGATCGCGCCAACCGCAGCGCCGCCGACGACCTTCTGCACGTCCTTGCTCTTCGGCTGATTGCGAATGCGATCCACGTTCGCGTAGGTGGTGGTCGCGGTGATCGGATAGGTGCGCCCGCCGAAGGTCACGGAAACGACGCGGAATCCCATGCGAATCTCGTCGTTTACGTTCTCGCTGCGCTTCAGCTCGGTGATCTCGACCATCGCCGTCGCGCCGGCGGGGATGACAGCTCCATTCGAGCCCTGCACCGAGTTGCTCACGGTCGCACTGAACCGCTGGCCGACGCGATGCGTGTTGGTGCATACGCGGGAATTGGAGGTAAGGTTGATTTCCGAACCGGCCGGAATCGTCCCGAGAGCGCGCTCCGATCCGGTCGTTCCGCGTGTGACGATGTTTCCGCTGGCGGGCGTCGTCGTACGCGGAGTCGTCCGCACGGGAGTTCTCACCGTGGCGCGGGGAGCGGTCGCCACCGGCGCACGAGTCGGTGCTGCAGTCGCCGGCACGTCCTGAAGCGCTGGCTGCGCCGCCGTGTCCTGATTGGCCATCTGCAGGTCACGATTCAACGCCGTGTCCTGCGCGAGCGTGTCGCTCTTCTTGTTGTCTACACATGCGCCCGCCAACAGCGCTGCCGAGAGCGCGAGCGGCGCACTCCAGCGAAAGATATATTTTGACATCAGGTCCAGCCTCCGTTGTGTGACGATTGTCCGAAATTCCTGCGGAACAAGTCTTTGGACGAGCTTAAAGCGCAATCGTCGTGCCATTTCATGAAACAAATCAGGCGCCTTCTCCCCTACTATTCCCCGTATCGGGCCCAGCTGATCGCCGGGCTCGCGCTCGTAGTGGTCTCGACGGCCATCACAAGTGTGATACCCTGGCTTATCCGGCTGGCAATAGACGGAATCCGCGCCGGCGCTGCGCTGAGCGGCACCTGGAAGCTTGCCGGTGGGATCGTGGGAGTCGCAATCGCCGGCGGCATCATGCGCTACGCCATGCGCGAGTACATGAACGGGATCAGCCGGCTCATCGAATTCGATCTCCGCGACGACCTGTTCAGACACCTCGAGAAGCTCGACGCATCGTGGTTCGCGCGGAATCGTACCGGCGACATCATGGCCCGCCTCACGAACGACCTCGGAGCGGTCAGAATGGCCGCCGGCCCCGCCATCATGTACCTGATGAACACGATCGCCGGCGGCATTTTTGCGCTCGTCTTCATGCTGCGCATCGATCCGACCCTTACCGTCCTTGCTCTACTCCCGATGGTAGCTCTTCCCATCATCACCGCATGGCTTGGCAAAGCGATCCACCGCCGTTTCGAGTCGGTTCAGGAGCATTTCTCGACACTCACCACGCACGTGCAGGAAAACCTCACCGGTACGCGGATCGTCCGCGCCTACCGGCAGGAGAGCGCCGAGATCGCACGGTTCGGCGCTCTCAACGACGAGTACATGGCCCGCAACATGTCGCTCGCACGCCTCTACGGCACGATGCACCCGATGTTCGCCCTCCTTGCTGGCGTGGCCGCCGTGGTGGTGCTGGGCCTTGGCGGGCTCCTCGTACTGCGTGGAAGGATCAGCGTCGGGTCTTTCGTCGCGTTTGGACTGTACCTCAACCTTCTGACGTGGCCTCTGATCGCGCTCGGATGGGTGATCAATCTCTTTCAGCGTGGCAGCGCGTCCATGGGGCGGCTGACCGAGATTCTCGATGCCCGTCCATCACTTGATGAGCCCGACGCCGCATCAATGGTTCACCTCCCGCCGGCAATCGGCGGACGCTCGATCGAATTCCGAAACGTCGGCTTCCACTATCCCGCGCCTCCCGGCGAGGAGCGGTGGGTTCTGCGCAATGTGAGCTTCGTCGTTCCCGCCGGCGCTACACTGGGCGTCGCCGGCGCGACCGGAAGCGGAAAGAGCGCGCTCATGGACCTCATCCCGCGCCTGCATGATCCGCAGGAAGGCGAGATACTGATGGACGGCGTGCCCATCCGCCACGTTCCGCTCCATGAACTGCGGCGTGAGATCGGCTTCGTGCCGCAGGAGAGTCTCCTCTTCAGCGACACAATCGGCGCGAACCTTCGCTACGGAGGGGCAGACGAAGCCGGGATGATGTGGGCGGCGCACGTCGCCCAGCTCGACGCTACCATCGAAAGCTTTCCCGGGAAATATGAAACGATGCTGGGTGAGCGCGGTATCAATCTCTCCGGTGGCCAGAAGCAGCGGGCCTCGTTGGGCCGGGCACTGGCGCGCCGGCCGGCGATAATAGTGCTGGACGACGCGTTGAGCGCAGTTGATACTCATACCGAGGCGGAAATCCTGCGCGGCCTGCGCGACGCGCTCACGGCACGCACGGCGGTGATAGCCTCCCACCGCGTGAGCGCGATCCGCGACGCGAGCTGGATCATTGTGCTGGACGACGCCCGAATAGTCGAACAAGGGAGACACGACGACTTGATGATGGCCGAGGGCCGGTACTGGGCGCTGCTTAGAAGACAGCAGCTGGTGGAATCGATCGAAAGCGACGACGAGCAGAGCGTCGCCCTCCAGGAAGCGACCGGTGACTGACGCCGGTCTCGCCAGGCCGGGTGCTTCGTTCATCGCCGCGAGCGATCGCGTAGCGCGCCTGCAAGCGGAGCTCGCCGAGGCGCAGCGCATCATCGCCGACCTGCGCGACCGCGACGCGCTGAAGACGCAGTCTCTTTCGAACATATCGCACGACCTTCGTACGCCTCTCACGGCAATCATCACTCACGCCGAGATACTCCGCGATGGAATACTCGGCGAGGTAAGCCCGAAGCAGAAGGAGAGCATCTCCGTCATCATCACGGGCGGTCGCCAACTGCTCGACATGATCGCCGAGATACTGATGCACGCGCGCGATTCGAGCGAGCCGCTTACCCTGGTCGAGTCGGAGTTCTCGCTTCACGACGTCGTCGAACAGGTGACGACGTTGAACGAGTCTCTCGTCGCGAGAAAGGGATTGACGCTGGAGCGCTACACGTCCACGGAGCTCCCTCCCATCCGCGGCGACCGGGACAAGGTCATCCACGTTCTCACGAATCTTCTCGGCAACGCATTCGAATTCACGCCGAGCGGCGGTCGGGTATGGGTGAACGCCTGCATGAGTCCCGAGGATCCGCAGGGGCTCGTGCTGATGGAGGTGGGCGACACCGGCCGCGGGATCGCCCCGGACCATCACGAGCTCATTTTCCGCGAATTCGCTCAGGTGGACTCGTCGGCGTCGCGCGTGCATCACGGCACCGGGCTTGGCCTGACCATCGCGCGGCGGTTCGTTGAGCTGCATGGCGGCAGGATCTGGGTGGAGAGCGATCTCGGATGCGGGAGCCGGTTCTTCTTCACTCTCCCCGTCGGACGGCCCGCGGAATGAACGGCCGTGTGCTGCTCGTCGAGGACAGCCCGATGATCAGCGGCGCCCTCAGAATGCTGCTCGAGGCCGGCGGTTTCGAAGTGACCCTCGCAACGACCGCGGCCGAGGCGATGGCGTGGAGCGGCCCGGAGCGCGCGGACGTGATGCTGCTGGACATCGGGCTTCCCGATGCGGACGGATTGTCGGTGATCGGCGCGCTCGACGCGCGCGGGCTCAGGCCGGTGACCACATACGCGATGACGGGACACGGCGACGCGGCGACGCGTGAGCGCTGCCTCGCCGCCGGATGTGACGACGTGCTGCTCAAGCCGGTGCCAGTCCAGCAATTGCTTCGCATCGTATCCGAAGCGGTGGCGTGACGGAGCGGCGCGCGTATCAACGCGCGGGCCCGCTCCTGCGCTGGTACTACGCGACCAAGTACCGCCTGTTCAACCGGGAGCGCCGGCCCCACGACGGGCGCCGCGGTGTCATCATGCTGCAGGTAGACGCGCTGGCGTATGCCGACCTGAGGCGAGCGATAGACCGCGGCTTCTGTCCTACCATCGAGCGCCTTCTGCGCGAGAGCGACTTCACGCTGCGGCGGTGGTTCTGCGGCCTTCCGTCGGCGACGCCCTATTGCCAGGCAGGAATCTTTCACGGCGAGAACCCGGGGATTCCGGCATTCCGCTTCTACGACAAGCCGGCGCGGAAGATCATCACCTGCAACGCTTCGGACGGCGTGCAGTACATCCGCGACCGGATCAAGTCGCCGGGGGCGCTGGCCGGCGGATCGAGCTATGTGAACCTGATGGACGGCGACGCGCAGACGGTTGCGTTCACGGTGGCGACGCGGGAGCGCATGTCGGTCTACCAGCGGCTTGGCGGCGGGCGCATGGCAATGCTCATCGTTCTGCATCCAATCCGCATCGCGCGAATGGTTGTTCAGAGCGTGCTCGAGTACCTGCTGGAAGAATGGGAGCGGCTGCGTGGCGAGCTCGCGCGGCAGGCGACGCACTCCGAGGGCATTTTTCCATTCATCAGAATCCTGAGCAACGTCATCATCCGCGAGCTGCAAACGATGGCGATACTGCTCGACGTTTATCTCGGCGTGCCGGTGATCTACAGCACGTTCATGCAATATGACGAGCTCGCGCATCATTTCGGGCCGTCGAGCAAGCAGGCGCTGAGCGACCTGAGGCGCACTGACGCGCGAATCTCCGAGATATGGCGCATGGCACGACTGGCGGGCGGTCGCCAGTACGATCTCGTGATTCTCTCCGACCACGGAATGACTCCCGCGCAGAGCTATCGTGTGCAATTCCGCGAATCGCTCGGCGCCACCGTGGAGAGGATGCTCGACGGCGACGTTCTCGCGAGTCATTCGGAGGCGAGCGAGTACGCGCACATAGGTCCGGAGGTAATCGAAGCGGTTGCCGTCATCACGCCCCCGGCGAGGGAGCGCACGCGGCGCGCGCTCCGGCTGGTGCGCGACTGGCTCCGCAGCCGTTATGGGCTACGGGAGATAATCCTTCCGGAAAAGTACCGCGTCGCCGCCACGCACGACGTCGTCGTGACATACAGCTCGTGCCTCGCGTTGCTCTACTTCGCAGCCGACGCGCGTCAACTCATGCTCAGCGATATCCTCGGCGATCCGCGCCGGCGGCGGCTCTATTCGGGTCTGCTCGACCACGACGGAATCGGCCTGATCATCACGCGCACGCCCGAAGGCGTTCATGTCGAGGGAAAGGCGGGCAAGGCACTGCTGAAAGACGGGGCCGTGCGCGTCGTCGAAGGCCGGAATCCGATGGATCCCTACGGTACGGAGAGCTACGTCGTGAACGCCGTGGAGTATCTCGCGACGCAGTCAAACGCCGGCGATTGCATCCTTTTCGGCGCGTACGATGGCTACGACATCGTGTCGTTCGACGACCAGGTCGGTGCGCACGGCTCGGCCGGAGGCGATCAGGTGTACCCCTTCATCATCGCACCGTCATGGCTCGGCCTCGCCGACGAGACTCTCGAAGACGCGCGGGACATTCATCGTGCCGTGTTGTTGAGGTATTCCGATCCTTCAGTGGATCGAGGAAGAGCATCGAGCCCGATGCAGGATAGATCCGCTACGATTTGAGAGTGCTTGCTTCGGGATGGCCCACGATCGTACGGAACTCCGAAGCCGAGAGTCGCTCGGGCTCGAACTGCTCCCCAGCCCGCTTCATCACGCCCTGCACTACCGCGTCCACCGTCAGCAACGGAGCGTCTGCCTCGGCGGTGACTTCCACTTCCCACTTTCCGCGCTCGGGACCTTTCAGCGTGTTGCGATAACTGGCGCTGTACACGGTGTGCCGCCCCTGCAGAGGCACGCTTGCCGCTATGACGGCGGCGCCCGTCTCGACACCGCTCTGCCTGATCGGGGGAAAAAGGTGCACCATCTCGACGTTTTCCGTGCCAACCCTGTCGGCGATCTCCCTCAGAAAACGCTCGGTCGTTTCGATCATCTCGTTTGCGTGCCTCTGGCTGTAATCTCGCGCTCGACGTAGAGCCGCAGAATGTGCATGAAATCCTGCGCGTTCGTCACGACGCCGAACGCCTGATGCGTGCCCCGGTCCTTGAGCTTGCTCACCACGAACTCCGACGAGTCCACGCAGATCGTGGGCAGCTCGCGCAGAGCTCCATCCTCACCCGACACGAATGCGGGCAGCATGTTGCCGGTAGCGATGGCGTGGAGCGCGGTCGCGACGAGGATCGCCATCGTCGCTTTCGTCGTGTGGCGTCTCATCGCGTCCTGCCCGGCGAGTGCGTCGGTGATCACTTCCGGCAGCGGGCCGTCGTCGCGGATCGAGCCGGTGAGGACGAAGGGCACGCCGCAAGTGACGAGCGCATGCATGATTCCGTGCCTGATGAGGCCACTCTTCACCGCCGCGGCGATCGAGCCGGCGGCGCGGACCTGGTTGATCGCGCGCATGTGCAATCCGTGTCCGCCGGGAGTAGCGACGCACGTACGAGTCATGCCGAGGGTCGTGCCGAAGATCGAGGCCTCGATGTCGTGAACCGCGACCGCATTCCCCGCCAGCAGCGCAGCGACGAATCCGTTCTCGATGAACCACACCATGTCGGTGCGGGCCCGCGCGTGCACCAGCGCCGGACCCGTGACCCAGATGGGATATCCGCCACGGTCGCGCTCATCGAGAAGAATCTGAGCCATCAGCGAGTAGTCTATCGGCTTCTCGCGCGATACCTCGCTCGTCATGAACCTGAATTCGTCGCCGTCGCCCGCGCCGGCCATCGAGTGCACGTAAATCCCTTCCGAGCCGTCTTCCGCTCTTCCCACCGCTATGCGGTCTCCCGCTTTCACCCGCCGTCCTTCGCGAATCCAGAGATCCCCATGGGGGTCGAGGAACAGCGCGGCATCCATCCGCGGCTCGCGCGGAAGCCGCCATTGTCCGCCAATGCGCACCCATGTCGGCAGGTTCGTCGTCGAAAAGAATCGCTCCGGAAGAACTCCATCGGCCGGCGCTTCGACGAACGTTGCGTCCGGCGCGCCAGCGAGCGCGGCGGAGCTGAAGTCGGGTGTGGAAAGAATTGACACGCCTAAAGATGATCCACTGGTCTACAGCAGCGCCACGGGATCGCGGTCGAGCGTGACGCGGAGTGCCGCAGGAACCGGGAATCTCTCCATGAAATAGCGGCCCACGCGCGTCAGATCGGCGGAGTTCTGCGATTTCAGGAGCACGTGCCATCTCCACCGCGTCTTCACCCTTTCGATCGGGCATGGCGCCGGTCCCACGAGTGCGATGTCACCGGCCGTTCGGGCATCGAGCAACTCGCGGATCCAGTCGGCGCCCTTCGTCGCGAGATCAGCGGTAGCGCGGGCGTTCGTTCCGCTGAAGACAATGTTCGCGAGACGCAGATTGGGCGGGTACGGGGGGTTGATCCGACCCTCCAGCTCCTCGCGCACGAAGGTCGCGTAATCGTGCGTGAGCGCGCATCGGACGGCGTGGTGCGCCGGCACACGCGTCTGGATCAGCACCTTCCCGCCCTTCGGCCCGCGACCCGCACGCCCGGCAACCTGGCTCAGCAGCTGGAAGCACCGCTCCGACGCGCGAAAATCGGGAAGGTTGATGCCCACGTCGGCATCCACTACCCCCACCAGCGTCACGTTCGGAAAATCGAGCCCCTTGGCGATCATCTGCGTGCCGAGAAGAATGTCCACCTCCCCGCTCGCCACCCGGTCCAGTATCTCGGCGTGCGCCCACTTGCCGCTGGTCGTGTCCACGTCCATGCGCGCAATTCGCGCCGTCGGAAACCGCTCGCTGAGCAGCCGCTCGACCTGCTGAGTGCCGAGCCCGCGATGCTTCAGTGTCTGGCCGCCGCACCGCACGCACTCCGCGCGCAACGGCTCCTGGTGCGCGCAATAGTGACAGAGGAGTCGCTCCGGCGCGCGATGGTGCGTCAGTGTGATGCTGCAGTTGGGACACACCACGACGTCGCCGCAGTCGTTGCACTGTACGAACGACGAGTATCCCCGGCGGTTGAGAAGCAGGATGCTCTGCTCCTTCCTTCGCAGCGTCTCGGAAAGCGCCCGGTCCAGCTCTTCGCGGATTACCGCAGAATACCCCGTGCCAGGCCCCGTGCTGCTGTCGGGCATCGGTGCTACGCGGTGTCGCAAATCCACCACTTCCACTCCCGGCAAACGCCCGCCGCCGACTCGATCGGGGAGTGTCAGTAGCGTGTATTTCCCCGCGGTCGCGTTGGTCCACGATTCGAGTGAGGGCGTCGCGCTGCCGAGTACGACTATCGCTCCTTCCGCTCTCGCGCGGACGATCGCCACCTCGCGCGCGTGATAGCGCGGCGTCTCCCCCTGTTTATAGCTGGACTCGTGCTCCTCGTCCACAATGATCGCGCCGAGGTTTTCGAGAGGCGCGAACACGGCGGAGCGCGCACCGACGGCGATGCGCCTGTCGCCGCGCTTGAGCGCCAGCCATGCGTCGTAGCGCTCCCCGTCACTCAGCGCCGAATGCAGCACAGCGATCCTGTCACCGAAAACCGCGCGGAACCTGTCCACCGTCTGGGGTGTCAACGCGATCTCGGGAACGAGAACGATCGCCGTCTGCCCGCGCCGGTCCACTATCTCGCGCAGCAGCTCGATGTAGACGAGTGTCTTTCCGCTTCCGGTGATCCCGTGAAGAAGAAATACCTCGCCGGGCGATGCCGTGGTGAGCTTCTCGATGGCCGCGGATTGTGGTTCTGTCGGCACGTGTGGACGCGGCGCTTCGCCCGCCCTCAGCGCGAACGGATCGCGATCCACTTCCTCGGCATCTATCTGGATGAGGCCGCGCTTCTCCAGGGATTTCAGCACCGACGGTGAGAAGGCGAGCTGTTGCAGCAGATGCTCGAGCGTGCTCGTCCCGCCGAGCGACTCCAGCATCTCGAAGACGGCCCGCTGCTGCGGCGCTCTCGCGAACGCCTTGTCGCGGTGCATCAGCGTCGGCAGATCCTCCCGGAGGCGGACGACGCGATGCGTCTTTCGCGACGGCCGCGGCTGCGCTGCGCCGGTGAGCGACGCGGGAAGAGCGGTGCGCAGGGCGAGACCGAACGGTACGACGTAATAGTCGGCCATCCACCTGCAGAGCGCGATCATTGATTCACTGAGGGCCGGCGTGTCGTCGGGTACCTCAATGATGCGCTTCACCTTTTTCGGCAGGCTCGCCGGATCGGCCGGCCCGAGGCAGATGCCGATCTCTTTTCGGTTGCGGAAGGGTACGACGACGCGCGATCCGGCGAGTGGAATTCGCTCCGACTCCGGATTCAGCTCGTAGGTGAACGTCTGGAAGAGCGGGACCGGAAGCGCTACTTCCACCAGCCCCGTTGGCTCGGAGGTCATGACCCGCTAGCGAGCGCCCCCGCTCGCCGCCTGCTCATCCGCAATGCCGGTCCGCTCCACGCCGAGGCCTGGCCCTTCGGCCAGACGAATATGCCCTCCGTCAATCGTCGTGCCTCGAAACGGATCTTCCGCGAGAAGCGCCGCGCCGTCGAGATCGGCATAATCGAGCAGCGGGGCGAGCTGGGCCACTGCGGAGATACCGAGGCTCGATTCGATCATGCACCCGGCCATGACGCTCATGCCGAACGATCGCGCCGTGTGAACGATCCTGATCGCCTCGCGCAGACTGCCGCACTTTGCCAGCTTCAGGTTGATGCCGTCCACCGCGCCAGCGAGACGCGGTACGTCGGTCGCGACGAGGCAGGACTCGTCCGCGATGATCGGCAGCTTCGAGCGCTGGCGCACGAACCTGAGCCCTTCGATGTCGTGCTGCGCCACCGGCTGCTCGACGAATTCCACGTCGTTGTCGGCGAGGAAGTCGATCATGCGGACAGCGTGAGCCGGTGTCCACGCCGCGTTGGCGTCAACCCTGAGCCGCTTGTCCGGAGCGGCGTCGCGCACCACGCGCACGATCTCCATGTCGCGATCGGTTCCCAGCTTCACCTTGAGGATAGGATACTGCGCCGCGTCTGCAACCCGCTGCCGCAGACCGTCGTTATCGGCGATTCCGATGGTAAAGCTCGAATCGGGAGTGTCCCCCGCGTCGAGGCCCCACAGCCGATGGACCGGGATGCCCAGTCGCTTGCCGATGATGTCGTGCAGTGCCGCGCTCACCGCGCTCTTCGCCGATCCGTTACCGCGAAGAGTTCTCGTGAGACTCGCGTCTATCGCCTCGAGCGACCAGGAGTCGGCACTCCCCAGCACAGGTGCGAACTGCTCGAGCGCCGACGCAACCGTCGCCACGCTCTCACCGTAGTACCGGTTCGGCGCCGCCTCGCCCCAACCCTCCACTCCGTCACGGTCAACGATCCGCACGACGACGTTCTCGTGCGCCGTATAGCCCCCGCGCGCGATGACGAAAGGATAACGCGTCCTGAGGCGAAGGACTTCGTGGGAGAGCTTCATCCGCCTACCGGAGACGTCGCAGGTCTTGTCGGTGACCTGACGCGCGACGTCCATGCGGCCCGCACTTCTTCCGGCGCCGCCGATCCACTGAGGAACGAGATCAGTGCATCGGCCAGCTCGTGGCCCCGCTGATATCTGTCGGCCGCGCGCTTGGCGAGACATTTCATGACAATTGCGGAAAGCTGCGGTGGAATGCGCGAATCCACGACGTCGGGCGCTGCCGCCGTCTCGGTTACGTGCTTGTAGCTGATCGAGTAACCATCCGCTCCGTCGAACGGCGGGAAGCCCAGCAGCGTCTCGTACATCACGACGCCAAGCGCATAGAGGTCGCTCCGTCCGTCGAGCAGCTTTCCCCTCGCCTGCTCGGGAGACATGTAGTGCGGCGTTCCCATGACGTTTCCCGTCCCCGTCATCCTCGCCCGGAAATGTCCCGTGGCAATGCCGAAGTCGGTCACCAGAGCGTTCTCGTCCTCATCGAACAGAATGTTGTCGGGCTTGATGTCGCGATGCACCAGTCCGTGCCGGTGCGCGTAATCCAGCGCGCACGCAACCTGCGCGGCAATCGCGGCGGTCCGCTCGGGCGGGAACGACCGGCGGTTGTTGATTCTGTCGGCCAGCGTTCCGCGCGCCAGATACGGCATCACGAGGTAGACCTGGTCGCCGACCGAGCCGAAGTCCGTGATCGGGCAGATGTGCGGATGCACGAGCTGCGCGGCGGACTCGGCTTCTCGCCGGAAGCGCTCGCGCATGTCGGCGTCGCGGGCAAGGTGGGGATGCATCACCTTGATCACCACCGGGCAATCGAGCGGGATGTGCAGCGCGTAATAGACGTTCGCCATCCCGCCCTCGCCAACGCGGTGCATCACGCTGTAGCGACCTCCGGTGACGTGGCGCAGCGCCGTTATGGCGGGATCCGGAGGAGTCGCGCTCCGGTTCGTGACCAGCGGCAGCAGCTCGCCGCAGCGAAGGCAGCGAGCGGCCGAGCCGCGATTCCAGGACCCGCAATCAGTACAGAACATTCTTACCCGCCGAACTGCATGCGCACGAAGTCATATGGTGGCCATGGGCCGGTCAGGTGGAAATCCAGAGCCGTCTGGCGCAGATCCTCCTTGGCGACCAGATCGGCGAACTCCGACCAGCGCTCCAGATCCACCAGAAATGAGGCCTGGGCAATCACGGAAGTCTCGCCTTGAGGGAGCGGGAGGGACACGGTGGCCGTCGCCTGCCCGCGCAGCACTCTCATGCTCTGCGATGCGGTGGCGAGGAGCTGCTTTGCGCTCTCCTTCGCTTCGGGACCTGTCGCGTTGACGGGATCGAAGCCGGCTGGCTTCGTGATCGTCAGCCGGGCTTGTCCGTGGCCTTCGATCGCCCCCATTGCCTGCGTGAGCGTGAAGTAATGCAGCTCCATCCAGCGGGCGAGACTTTCCCTCGACTTGAAGACGGTACCGGAAGGCGCGGGCAGTACCGCGGTGCTCGCCTGGACTTCCTCCAGCACCCTCGTGTACTCCGCCATCTCGCTCTCGTCGAGGACGACGCGCGCGTAGCGGCACGGCGCCACGACTGCCGCCAGCGACCGGAACTGCAGGAGAGAAGTTCCATCGGCCAGTGTATCGCGAAGCGCCGCCTCGTGCGCGGCGACGCCGAACAGTCGAAGGGCGTTTACAGGAGCTTGCGCCATCTGAGGAATGCGAGGAGGAGAGCGCCAAGGCCAAGTTGCAGTACGACCATCGTCCAGAAACCGTGGCCCGTGTGCGACAGGGGAATCTGGTCGAAGTTCATTCCCCACATGCCGCTCACGACCACGAACGGAAGCGATATGGTGGCGACGACGCTGAGCGCCTTCGTTACCATCCCGAGCTTGTTGGACACCTGTGTTAAGTAACTATCGAGAGTGCTGCTGAGCAACTCGCGATACGTCTCCAGCGAATCATTGATTCTGAGGACATGATCGTAGATGTCCCTGTAGTACACCTGCGATTCCGGCGAAAGCAGAGTGCTCGGACGGTTCGTCAGGACGCTGAACACGTCGCGTTCCGGGCCGAGATGCCTGCGAAGTGACAGCACCAGCCGCTTCACGCTGAATATCTCTCGCAACGCAGTCTGATCGAACGAAGCGAACACCTTCTCCTCCAGCCCGTCCATGAACGTTTCGAGCTGATCGAGTATTGGGAAATAGGCATTCACTGCTTCGTCAGCCACTGCGTGCATCAGTCTCGCCGGTCCCGAAGACGCGAACTCAGGCCATTTCTCCAGTACCTGCACGGTCGCCTCGACGGGACGCGAATGCGCGCCGTGCACCGTGACGAGGAAGTTGGCACCGAGAAAGCACGTGAAATTCACGGTCTCGATGTCGTACGGGTCCTCCGTGTCCTCGAGAAAGGCAACGGTTCGCACGATCAGGATTGCGAACGTGCTGTATTCCTCGAACTTGACCCGCGATTCGGGATTAAGACTGTCCTCAATCGCCAGGGGATGAAAATGAAAAACATCGCCCAGAAGAGCGACTTCGTCGGGCCGCCGGATGTCTATGTCCACCCACAGCGTTCCCTTCCCCGAAGCGAGAATGGCGCGCATGTCGTCCACTTCGACGTGCGTGCGCGAATCACCCCCCGAGGAATCGTGATACCAGCTCCACGGAGCCGCGCGCGCCGGATCCACGGCTCTCACGGCCGCTTCCTGGCCAGCGGTCAAAACGGTGGCGGTGGCTTCCGGGTGAATGCCGTGATGCCTGGTCATTACGCTCGATTGACGGAGGAGTGCGGTGGCCGCATCAAGTTAGCCGCGTACGCTCGAGGGAGTCAGAGGCGCGTTGTTCACGCGAGGGCGGCAAGGTGCGCCATGCAGGCCGCGCCGAGGCGGTCGGGAGCGTAGCCACCTTCGAGCGAGCTGACCACTCTTCCGCCGCACCACGCATTGGCCCGCTCGACGAGCGAACGCGTGAGCGCAGAGACGTGCTCAAGCTCCAGCGTGAATCCGCCGAGCGGGTCGCCGGCGAGCGAATCGAAACCGGCCGAAATGAGAATCAGATCCGGCGTGAATCCCGCCAACGCCTGGTCAATGCCGCGCTCGATCGCGTCGACGTATTCCTCCGGCGCGAGCCCGGCTGCCATCGGCACGTTCCAGACGCTATCGTGAGGCCCGCGATCGTCTGCCGCACCGGTGCCCGGATACCACGGCCACTGGTGCATGGAGACGAAATGGATGTCGGGCTCGCTTTCCACCAGCGCCTGCGTCCCGTTTCCGTGGTGGACGTCCCAGTCCACGATGAGAATTCGCCTCAGCGAGTGGCGAGACCTCGCGTAATGCGCCGCGAGCGCGACATTCCCGAACAGGCAGAATCCCATCGCACGGTCGCGAAGCGCATGGTGTCCCGGTGGGCGCACGGCGCAAAAGGATCGGAGGTTGGCGCCCGATACCGCGCGGTCCACTGCGTCGAGCACGCATCCCGCCCCGGCCGTCGCAGCCGCCCACGAGCCGGCGCTTGCAACCGTGTCGTTGTCGAGCTGCGCACCGCCGTCGGCAGCCGCGCGCTCGACGAGCGCGATGTATGCGGGATCGTGCGCCAGCGCGAGCTCGTCCGGTGTCGCGTGCCGCCCCTCGAGATGCTCGACGCTCTCGAACAGGGCAGGCTCATTCCGCAGCGCGCGGGTTATTGCGCGCAAACGGCCGACATGCTCGGGATGTCCCCAACCCGTGTCATGCCGGCCGCAGTCCGCGTGCGAAATGAAGCCGACCTTCATCGCACGTCCCTGGCTCTATCTGACAGGCCTCCGCCTGCGCCACGCCACGAGAAGAGTCGAGCCGTTTTTCACTCCGGACTCCGACAGCGATTCGTTCTCGTGGAGAACCTCGAAGCCGCGCAATTTCACGACGAATTCGTCATCCGGCACTCCATTCGGATAGAACGCCTCGAGAGCAGCCGCCTTGACCGCCGCGACGGACTCGGTATCGGCCGCATCCACGCGCAGTGTGTCCCACAGCTCGGCTGCCTGCACGCGCAGATGCAGCACCTGACCGTTACCGCCGCCGACGACGATCACGTCATCGCCGGTGCGCAGCTCGGTCACGAATGGTGTCGTCACGCGGTGGCTCCCGCGGGAACGGCTTCGGTGCCGACGGCCATGGAATCGGATGTCGGGAGCGTCGCGAGAAAGCGCGCGACCTGCTGGTCGAACAGGTACGTCGAGCCGGTCACCCTGGTCTCACCGCCGGCCGGCGCTGTGCCGATCGCGATTTCCTCGCCGCCCTGGCCGCGGAACGTCGCGTAGCTTGACCCTTCCTTCTCCAGGAACGCAGCGTAGATGCCATTTCGACGAGAGAAAAACGCTTTGGCGGCGGCGATGACCTCGACCGGAGAGGCCGTCGTGACCACCTCCTGGAGTGTGCGCCCCTGCTGTGAATTCACTGAAGAAGCCATCTGGTTATTGAAGAATCTCTGGATGAAAAAAAGCGCGGCCTGCAACACTCGCGCTCAACGCAATCTACCGGCCAGCGGAGCCACGCGACAAGGCGAGCCGTTATGACGCTACCCGCCGCACCGCCTCGAAGATCAGCCGCGTTCCGAAATGAAGTGATTTCACGGGAACCCGCTCATCGTGACCATGCATCCGCTCCTCGTCCGGCTGCTCCATGGGAAAGGGGAGTATGCCGTACGCCTGGATGCCGATCCGGCGCAGATGCGCGCTGTCGGTGCCGCCGGTGCTCAGATACGGAACGACGGTCATATCAGGATCGAGCTTCCCCGCCGCTTCGGCGATCGCGGCGAACATTGCTGAGTCGGGGTCCGATCCCGGAGCCTCCTGGCCATGTGTGCTGATGGCGATGGAGACTCCCGGATCATCGAGCCATGCAGTCATGCGATTGACGATGTCCTCGATCCGGTGACCGGGAATCGTCCGCACGTTCAGCACCGCGCTCGCCTCCGCGGGGATGACGTTGCCAGCGATCCCGCCCATCAGCCTCACGGCGGAAATGCCGTTTCGCATCACGGCGTTGAGTACGGGCATCCCGGAAAGGACCTCCGCTCCGCGAGCCGACTCGGCTGCATCCTCCGAAACGAGTGCCGCCATCGCCTCGCGCTCCTGCTCGACCGGCCAGACGCGGGACAGGAGACCGAAGAATCGGCGCGTCGTCTCGGTGAGCGTCACTGGCTCCCTGTATTCGGCCAGTTTCGCGAGCGCACGCCCGAGGTGGAAGATCGCGTTGCCGGCGAGAGGTATGGCGGCATGTCCCGCCGGGCCGCTGGCGGTAACGGTGACCATGTGCGAGCTCTTCTCCGTCGTCTGGATGGCGAGAAAGCGCTTGCCACCCTCGATGATCCGGGCGCGGCCGCCCTCGTTGATCGCGAACTCGGCGTCGAGAAGATCGCGATGCTCGCGCACCAGCCATTCCATGCCGAACGCGCCGCCCGACTCCTCGTCGGAGGTCGCGACGAATACGACGTCTCGCGCCAGCTCGACGCCAGCGTCAACGACGAAGCGCTTGAGCAACAGCATCGCCATCAGGTTGGCGGCGAGCATCCCTTTGTCGTCGATCGCGCCGCGCCCATAGAGGTAACCATCGCGCACCACTCCGCCGAACGGATCGCACGACCATTTCTCCTTTTCGACGGCGACGACGTCCATGTGCGCCAGCAGCATCACGGGACGCCTGGCTCCATTCCCTTTCAGGCGAGCGATAACGGCGGCGCGATCGGGACCCGGAATAAGGAGCTGGCTCTCGATTCCATCACCTTTGAACAACGTCACGAGATGCTCGGCGAGCGGCAGCTCGTTGCCCGGCGGATTTGTCGTGTCGAATCTGATCAGCGCCTGGAGCTGCGACAGCGTCTCCGCTTCGATGGCCGGCCAGTCAGCTTCCAAGGAGCTTCTCGATGTTCCTGATGAGCGGGCCGAACGAAAGCTTCTCGCCGATTATGGCGACGCGCGCCGCAAGCTCTTCGGCAGTCTCGCGCTGACCTTCGGCCCACAGCTCGCCAATCATCCACCGGCCTGCCGCCGGGTTGCGATACCAGTCCACGTCGAAGCGTGAAACGAGCGTCTCGTCGAGCACTGCCTGAAGCTGCCATGCGCGGAGGTACCGCGTCGAATAGTATCGCGGATCGAAATCCACGAACGCGTCGGCCGCGCGATACTGGAAGTTGGTGGCGCGCGTGAGAGTTTCGACGTAGATGTCGGGCAGGTCCTTCCAGTCCACGTCGCCGCCGTAAGCATCCACTTCGTAGATCAGCTTGGCGCAGTATCGCCGGAGATAGTGAAGCTCCTCGAATCCGGCGAGCCGAAGAAACTTCTCTACGTTGCCCGGACCGATCTCGGTGTAGCGAAGAAGCCAGCCACGATCCTGCATGCGATGATCGAACAGCATCGCGTACGATTCTGTGACCGAGTTGTCGCCGAGCCATCGGTATTCGAAGGGATAGTCGTGGCGCACGTTGGCGAAGTGCAGCGCGTGTCCCGCTTCGTGGAGCAGCGTCGTGTAATCGCTCTGTCCGCCATGCGGACGCAGCACGAGGTAGACCTCTTCGGGAACGCGAGTCGGCGCACAGAAGGCGCGGGCGCGCTTGCCCTCGCGATCGCCAAGGTCGTAGATGATTCTGCCACCCGCCGTCGGATCAATGTTCATCTCGCGAAGCTGCCGCGACACCGATTCCTGGAGCGAGTCACCCGGAAACGCGGCGTCGTATTCCGACGCACGCAACAGCGCCAGCGCGTCCGAGCGCGTGGCTTCCGCCGGAGTTATCCCAAGCGAATTCTTGAGGTAGTGAGGCAGAGTCTCGTCCCACATCGCCTGCGTGTCGCGCAGAAACGCCGCGCACTCCGCGGCAAGCCCGGCCAGCGAGACACCGGTGATTTCCTCGAACGCGGCATTGTAGCTCGGCGCT
Source organism: Gemmatimonadaceae bacterium (assembly GCA_030647905.1). Classification (NCBI taxonomy): domain Bacteria; kingdom Pseudomonadati; phylum Gemmatimonadota; class Gemmatimonadia; order Gemmatimonadales; family Gemmatimonadaceae; species Gemmatimonadaceae bacterium. The sequence continues at coordinate 42,599 of JAUSJA010000012.1, forward strand.
ATTCCGAGTGATTCGATGTAGTCCTTCTCGCGCTGAAGTCGCTCGAGCCGGATCGGCGCGTGCTCGCGCTCGACCAGCTCAGCTCGCGCGACATCGAGCGCCAGCCGCTTCTTCCGGTCCTTCTCGTTCGCGATCGCGATCGCCGCAGCCTGGTACTGTATCCGAGCACCATCCGACGTCTCAATGACCGCCGAGCTCTCCCAGGCAATCTCCCGCTCGTCGAGCTCGGCCAGCGAACGCGACGCCTGCGAGTCGAGCTGCCACTCGAGCAGAAGACTCGCCGACCGATGCTCCTCGGTGCCCTTCGCCGTCCCCTTGAAGCTCTCGAGCGTCAGCGCAAGCGCCTCCTCGCCGAGCACATGGGCGTACTTGTCGTAGATCGGCTTGAATTCGGCGACCGCCTTGTGCCCGGAGTGCGCGAGGTAGCTCTCGCGCGAGATCTCTTCGGTGAACGCTTGGCCGTCGTGACGCAGGCGGTCCAGCGTCAGGTCGGTCATTCGATGACGCGCGTGCGGATGTAGTCCCGCAGCGCATCAACCGAGACCCTCTCCTGCTGCAGCGTGTCACGGTCCCGCACGGTAACCGAGTTGCCCTCCGCCGACTCGCCGTCCACGGTGATGCAGAACGGCGTGCCGACTTCGTCCTGTCGCCGGTAGCGGCGCCCGATCGCACCGCTATCGTCGTAGAACACGGCGAACGACGGGCGGAGATCGTCGGCGATCTTCTTCGCCATCTCCGGCATGCCGTCCTTCTTCACCAGCGGGAACACTCCGGCTTTGATCGGAGCCAGCGCGGGTGACAAGCCGAGCACGACCCGTCCCTCCGTCTCGCCGGCCACGGCTTCCTCACGATAGCCATTGACGAGAATCGCCAGGAGCGTGCGGTTCGGACCGACGGCGCACTCGACGACGTATGGCACGTATCGCCTGTTCGAGCCCTGGTCGAAGTACTCCAGCTTCTTCCCCGAGAACTGCTGGTGCTGGGTGAGATCGAAATCGCCGCGGTTGTGGATGCCCTCGATTTCCTGGAAGCCCAGTGATCCACCAAAGTCGAACTGGACGTCGAAGGCGGCCTTGGCGTAGTGCGCCAGCTCGTCCTTCGTGTGCTCATGGAACTGAAGCCGCTCCTCGGCCAGGCCAAGCCCGCGGTGCCAGCGCATGCGCTCCGCCTTCCAGTACTCAAAGCTCTCCATGTCGGTGCCGGGCTCTACGAAGAACTGCATCTCCATCTGCTCGAACTCGCGCGTGCGGAAGATGAAGTTGCCCGGCGTGATCTCGTTCCTGAACGCCTTACCGATCTGCGCGATTCCGAACGGGATCCGCTGGCGCGTGGACTGCTGGACATTCAGAAAGTTCACGTATGTTCCCTGTGCCGTCTCCGGGCGAAGGTAGACGACGGCGGCGCTGTCTTCGACCGGACCCATGAACGTCTTGAACATGAGATTGAACTGGCGCGCCTCACCGAGGGTGCCCTTCATGCCGCATGCAGGGCATTGGGCATCAGGAGTGCCGGGCGTGCCCTTGATGCGCGGATCGTCGGCCCGGAAACGCTTCTTGCAGTTGCGGCAATCCACCAGCGGGTCCACGAATCCACCGACGTGGCCGCTCGCTTCCCAGACACGCGGATGCATCAGGATCGCCGAGTCCAGCCCCTCGATGTTTTCACGGGTCCGGACCATTTCGTTCCACCAGCGCTCCTGCAGATTCCGCTTGAGCTCCACACCCAGCGGCCCGTAATCCCAGACTGACCCGGTGCCGCCGTAGATCTCGGATGACTGGAAGATGAATCCGCGCCGCTTGCACAGCGACACTAGTTTTTCCATCACGTCGGGCTTATTCGGCATAGGGTGCTAAATATAGTAGGGGCCGGCTGGTTCCCCCGGCGTCACGCCCCGATGATCTGGTCCCGTCTCGTGCCTACGCTAACGTAGGCGATGGGCGTTTCGACAAGCGATTCAATGCGGTCCAGATACTTTCGCGCCGCGCCCGGGAGCTGGTCGAGCGACCGGGCATCCGCGGTGGACCGCTGCCATCCATCCATCCACTCGTACTGTGGCTCGGCGCCTTCCAGCGCGGCGAGGTCGCCCGGGAATTCGGTGTAGATGTCGCTTCCGACCTTGTATCCGGTGCAGAGGGCGACCTTCTCGAAGGTGTCGAGGACATCCAGCTTGGTCACGGCGAGGCCCGTGAGTCCGTTCACGCGCGCCGCGTATCTGACGACCACTCCGTCGAACCACCCGCAGCGCCGGGGGCGGCCCGTCGTGGCGCCGAACTCGTTGCCCAGCGCGCGCATGCGCGATCCCTCGGGCTCGCCGAGCTCGGTCGGAAGAGGCCCGTTGCCGACGCGGGTCGTGTACGCCTTCACGATTCCGAGCGCCGCGTGGATCGCCATAGGCGCAATACCGACACCGATCGCTGCGCCGCCGGATGTCGTGCTGCTCGACGTCACGTACGGATATGTTCCGTGGTCCACGTCCAGCAGCGAGCCCTGTGCGCCCTCGAGCAGCACGCTCGCGCCGGTAGCGATAGCACGGTGGATCACGAGACCGACGTCCTCGGTAATCGGCAGTATGCGCGGAGCCAGACGCTCGAGCAGAGAGACCGTGGTATCCACGTCGGCGCGCTCGGGCACTCCGAACGAAGCGAGCAGAGCGTTCGCGTGCGAGACGCCGCGCTCGACGAGTGCCCGCAGACGCTCGGGGTGACGCAGATCGAGAACGCGCACTCCCCGCCTTGCGACCTTGTCTTCATACGCCGGCCCGATCCCCCGTCCGGTCGTGCCGATCTCGCGGCTGGCGGAGCTGAGCGAATCCACGAGCTTGTGGAACGGAAGCACGAGATGCGCGCGGTCACTGACGTAGAGACGTCCCTGAACGTCCACACCGTCGGCGATGAGCTCGTCGATCTCCGTGAAAAGCGTGTCGGGGTCGAGGACGACGCCGTTCCCGATCGCACAGCGTACGCCGGGATGGAGAATGCCGCTCGGGATCTGGTGGAGAACGAAGGACTTGTCGCCGATGTGAACGGTATGCCCCGCGTTGGCGCCGCCCTGGTAGCGGACTACCCAATCGGCGCGCTCGGCGAGGACGTCAACCAGCTTCCCCTTCCCCTCGTCACCCCATTGCGCACCGACGATGACGACCGTGCGCGTCTTAGAATCGAACATGCCGCTCCATTCTCGCGCGGTTGGTTCCGCTGGCGGGTCACGCGCGGTGCGCGGACGCAATTAATTGAAATGGAAAACGCCCCGGCGGGCGTCGTCGGGGCGTTGAGTGAATCTATCCGGGGCCGAGGCCGTGTCAATCAGTCCGGCTGGCGCGCTACGCCATCGCGGCCAGGAAGATCCAGGCAGCGATAGCGCATCCGACTGCCATTTTCATCGCGGTAGCCACCACGCGGCCGACCAGTGCGCCCTTTGCCGCACGCGCGGAGACCGCGCCAGTGGAGCCCACGCTCAGCTCCCCGAGGAGCGCGCCGGCGAAGCTGCCAACGAATGCGCCGATGAGCGGGCCGACGATGGGAACCGGGACTCCAATGAACGCGCCGGCCATTCCGCCGATCATCGCGCCCCAGCCGGCGCGGCGCGAGCCACCGTACTTCCGCGCGTACTTGCCCGACAGGGTGAACTCGATGTACTCGGCGATGAGAGCCAGCACGCCGACTCCCACCAGCGTGAACCAGCCGATCGGGTCGGTGCCGACGACGAGGTTGTACACAACCGCGCTGGCGATCATCACCCACAGGCCGGGCAGGCCGAGCGCGATGAGCACGAGCGAGAGAAGCAGTACCAGCGTCAGTAGTACAAATGCCATCACGAAAGCTCCTCGACGATTGCCGCAAGCAGGCGAGCGGCATGTGCGATTCCCGTGCCTTCGATGAGCTCGGCGCGGTCCCTCGATGTATGTACGCGGGCGAGAGTGCCGAGGTTTCCGCGGCTCAACGTGAACGATTCCCAGCCGGCATCAGTGAATGCGATGTTGTCGGCGAGGATCCCGGGGATCATGCCGCGCAGCCGCACTGCGTCCCGCCGTCGCGACTGCGCCGGCAGAGTGTCAATGCCGAGACGCGTTGCGGCTCTGTCTATCGCCGAGTCGAGGCGCCCCGACTTTCGTCCGCTCGCCATGCAGATGAACCGCCCGTCATCGTCTATCGTGTCGCAGTTGATCGCGGTGCCTGCTTCCGCTTCATCGCGGGCGAACGCCCTGGCGCCGGCGAGGCCCAGCTCTTCGCCGCTGGTGAGCAGCACACCGACGTCTTCACGATGGCCGGGCATCTCCGCGGCGAGAAGAACCGACGCCACGCCGCTCGCATTGTCGGCGGCGCCCGGTGACCGGTTTCCGATGAAGCACAGAATGATCGGCAGAAGGCTGACGCTCGCGAGCACCGACATCACGTGAACCACGTGCAGCATCCGGTCGCGAAGATCCGCCGACTGCGTGGCGAGCATCGCGACCATCGCCGCCAGCATGCCAGCGAAGCAGAGCGCGAACGCCACCACCGCCGCGATCCGGAGGAGCATCGGAATCGTCTGCGATTTGGAATCGAGATGCGCCACCAGCCACAGCCGCGGTCGCGCGGACGACTCGCGCCGCCGAACCGCGACGAGATTGGCCGACCGCGAGCGAGCCCAGCGCATCCCGAGCGTGCCCGTCCGCGCGATCCGCGCTCCGATACTGCTTACGATCGTGAATCCGGCGAGCCCGAACAGCAGCGCAGCAGCGGGCGCATGGTGCCTGACCGTGAGGTGGCCGGCACCGAGGCTGAGTATCGCCATCGCCACGGCGCCGATGCATGGGCCCCACTTCGCCGGGGCCTCCGAGAACTCGAACGGTTGCTCCGACACCACAAAACCCGCAGCTGAAAGCCTCTCCGCGCAGAATGCACGCGTGCCGGTCTCGGCCTCGCTCCCCGCGAATCGCGGCACCGCCGCGAGCCGGGAGACTACGTCTCGCGCGCTCTCCGCGAGCTCGGAGTTTGTCGTCTTACGCGAGCCCCATCAGCTCTTTTGTCTCGCGGATCGTCTCGCGCGCAACAGCCCTCGCGTGCTCGGCGCCCGCCGCGAGGATCTCATCCAGCTTCGACGGATTCGCCTTTATCTCCGCGGCCTTCTCCCTGATCGGCCTCAGCTCGCGCTCCATTGACTCTAACAGGACCTCCTTGCAGTCAATGCATCCCCAGCCCGCTGTACGGCACTGCACGGCGACGTGCTCGACCATCTCGCTCGTGCTGAATGCTTTGTGCAGGTGATAGATGTTGCACACTTCCGGGGTTCCCGGATCGGTGCGCCGCACGCGCTTGGGATCGGTGACCGCCGGGCGCAACTTCTTCCAGATGTCCTCCGGCTCGTCGAGCAGTCCGACCGTATTTCCGAGCGACTTGGACATCTTCGCCTGGCCGTCGAGCCCCATGATTCTCTGCGTCGGCGTGAGGAGCGGCTTTGGCTCGGGGAAGAATCCCGCCTCGCCCTCGGCGGTGTAGCCAGGCGAGAAGCGAGCATTCCACCGGCGCGCGATCTCCCGTGACAGCTCGAGGTGCTGGATCTGATCCTCACCCACCGGCACGAGATCCGCCTTGTACAACAGGATGTCCGCCGCCTGAAGGATCGGATAATTGAGCAGGCCTGCGGCGATGCTCTCCTGCCGGCCCGCCTTCTCCTTGAATTGCGTCTGCCGCTCGAGCTCGCCGAGAGGCGTGATCGTGTTGAATATCCACGCCAGCTCGGTATGTTCCGGAACCGCCGATTGCACGAAGAGCGTGCATGCCGACGGGTCAATGCCCGCGGCGATGAGTGAGATCGCCATGTCACGCGTCCGGCGCCGAAGATCCTCGGGCTCGTACGGCACGGTGATGGCGTGATAGTCCACGATACAGAAGAAGGACTCGTACTCGCGCTGCAGCGCGACCCAGTTCTTGACGGCGCCGAGGTAGTTGCCAATGTGCAGCTCGCCAGAAGGCTGAATGCCGCTGAAGATCCGGGACTGAGACATCGGGCGAAGTTAACGAGGGTGAGGAACACGTTGCAAGCAAACGAATATCCAGGGCTGAGAGATAGCGAGTCGCCACGTGAGATCCTCGACGTCGCGGTGGAGGCGGCGCGCGCGGCGGCGGAGGTGATCGGCGATGCCGCACCGGGCCTCGATTCGCTCGTCTGGGTAGAGAAAGGCGCGGCCGATTTCGTCACCGAAGTGGATCGCGGCGCCGAGGCGCGGTTGACGGAGGTGATCCGGTCGCGATTCCCCGACGCCGCAATCGTCGGCGAGGAGCTCACGCCGGACGGTGCGACGCTCGGCGACGGCCTCACGTTCATCGCCGACCCGCTCGATGGAACGACCAACTTCCTTCACGGTTTCCCCCATTACGCAGTATCCATTGGCGTCATGCGCGATGCAGATCTCATCGCGGCGGTGGTGATGAATGCGGCCCGCGGAGATCTGTTCACCGCATGTGTCGGCCAGGGCACGTATCTGAATGGCGAGCGCGTCAGCGTCTCTTCGCTCAGCACTCCGTCCCGCGGGCTCATCGGCACCGGCTTTCCTTTCAAGGCCCCAGAGCTGCTGGAGAGCTACGCACGCCAGTTCGTCGAAGTGAGCCGCCACACCGCCGGAATCCGCCGCGCCGGCTCGGCGGCACTCGACCTCGCTGACGTAGCGAGCGGACGATTCGACGGTTTCTGGGAGCTCGTGCTCGCCCCGTGGGACATCGCGGCGGGCATTCTCCTGATCCGCGAAGCCGGTGGAATCGTCACCGACATCGCCGGCTCTCGCAAGCTTCCTTCACACGGCCCGGTTGTGGCGGGCAATCCTGACATTCACCGATGGCTCCTGCGCACGCTGCACGGCGCCGGTGCCAGCTGACATCATCGCAAAATGAAACTCATCGAGTGCGTACCCAACTTTTCCGAAGGCCGGCGACCTGAAGTTGTGGGAGCGATCCGCGACGCAATCGCCGCGGTCGAAGGCGTCACCATCCTCGACGCGTCGTCCGACGAATCGCACAACCGATCGGTCATCACCTTCGTGGTGCCGATTGAACGCGCGGTTCAGGCCGCGTTCGCGGGCATCCGCGAAGCGGCGGCTCGCATAGATCTGCGCGAGCACACGGGAGAGCATCCACGCATCGGCGCGGCCGATGTCGTGCCGTTCGTGCCGCTCGAGGACTCGACGATGGACGATTGCGTGGCGCTTGCCCGCGAGCTGGGCGAACGGGTCGGCCGGGAGCTGTCGATTCCGGTCTATCTCTACGAACGCGCGGCGACGCGGCCTACCCGCGTGAATCTTGCCGACGTGCGTCGCGGCCAGTTCGAGGGGCTTCGCGGCGAGATCGGGACAAATCCCGAGCGCGATCCGGACTTCGGCCCGCGTGAGATCCATCAGTCGGCCGGCGCAACGGCGATCGGCGCGCGTCCTTTCCTCGTCGCCTACAATGTCTATCTTGGTCCGGCGTCGAATCTTCCGCTCGCCAAGTCCATCGCCAAGGCGGTGCGCGAGTCCTCCGGCGGCTTCAAGGCAGTGAAGGGACTGGGCCTCGAGGTTGACGGACAGGCGCAGGTCTCCATGAACCTGGTGGATACCGAACAGACCGCGCTGCACACCGTCTTCGATTTCATCGGCGACAAGGCGCGCGCGGAAGGCGTGGAAGTGACGTGGAGCGAGATCATCGGGCTCGTTCCGGAGCGGGTATTGTTCGATGCGTCAAAGAACCATCTCAAGCTCGCGCGTTTTAGCGCCGATCAGGTTCTCGAGCGTCAGGTCGCCCGCGCGAGGCGTGCGTCAACTTCCGCGGATGATTTCCTCGAGGCGGTCGCATCGTCCGATCCCGTTCCCGGTGGCGGCAGCGTGGCCGCGTACGCGGGCGCTCTCTCCGCAGCGCTCACGCGAATGGTCGCGGGGCTCACGATCGGGAAGAAGAAGTACGTCGCGGTCGAGCCGGAGATGACTGTCGTGGCCGCGAATGCCGACTCCCTGTCCACTGCGCTCGCCGGTCTGGTTCAGCGCGACGCCGATGCGTACGCCGTGGTTTCGGCGGCGTACAGGTTGTCGAAGGAGTCGGCCGGCGAAGCAGAAGCGCGAACAGCGGCCATCACGGCGGCGCTGCTCGGCGCAGCCGAGGTTCCGCTCGAGACCGCCCGCCTTTGCGCACAGGCCGCAGGTCTCGCTGCAACCGTTGCGGCAAAGGGAAATACCAATGCCGTCACCGACGCCGGCGTCGCCGCATTGCTCGCGGAAGCCGCGTGCAAGGGCGCCGCGTACAACGTGAGAATCAATGTCGCGTCGCTGTCGGACAAGTCGGCCGGTGCGCATCTGGACCGGGAAGCGCGAGCTCTCGTCGCCGATGCGTCGGCTGCAGCGGCGGAAGCTTGCGGGGCAGTCGAGACCGCCTTGTCAAGTTAGGCGCGCGCGAATCAGGCGGGCGTTTACTCCGCGGTCAGTATTCTCGGACCGTTCTCCGTAATCGCGACAGTGTGCTCGAAATGCGCCGACCGCGTGCCGTCCACAGTCACTACGGTCCACCTGTCCGGCATTGTGCGGATTCCCGGCTTGCCGACGTTCACCATCGGCTCGATCGCGATCGTCAGACCCGGAACGAGCCGGATGCCGCGCTTCGGCTTGCCGTAGTTCGGCACCTGCGGCTCCTCGTGGAATCCGGTGCCGATGCCGTGCCCGACGAGATCGCGTACCACGCTGAATCCCGCCGCTTCCACGACGGACTGGATCGCCGCTCCAATATCGCCGAGGTGATTCCCTGCCCTGGCCGCCGCGACGCCCGCATCGAGCGATTCCCGCGTCACCCGCAGCAGCCGCTTCGATTCCTCGCTCACGTTGCCGACCGCGACAGTCGTCGCCGAATCGGTGTGATATCCTTCGTACTGCACGCCGACGTCTATCGAGACGACGTCGCCCTCGAGCAGAACCCGCTTCTTCGAGGGTATGCCGTGCACGATCTCGTTGTTGATCGAGCTGCAGATGCTCGCCGGGAAGTCGTAGAGTCCCTTGAATGACGGCACGGCGCCCGCGTGGCTCCGGATGAACTCCTCGGCGATCCTGTCGAGGTCGGCCGTCGTCATGCCCGGCTTCACCGAGCGCTCCATCAGCTTCACGGTGTCGGCGAGGATCTTCCCACCGCGCGCCATGATCTCGATCTCACGCTGGGACTTGAGTTGAATCACGCCTCGAGCGCCTTCATCGCGCGATCGCTGATCTCGCTCACTTCACCAGTCGCATCTATCTCGACGAGGTTCAACTTCTTCTCCTTCACCCAGTCGATCACAGGCTCGGTCTGAGCCCGGTACACCTTGAGACGGTTGCGGATGGACTCCGGCTCGTCATCCTTGCGGCGCACCAGCGTTCCACCGCACTTCTCGCACCGTGTACCCGGCTCCAGTCCGCGATAGGGAGTCTGGCAGCTGTCGCAGACGGTGCGCCCGCCCAGCCGGTTCACCAGCTCGTCGTCCGGCACGTCGAACAGAAGGAACTTGTCCACCTTCCGGCCCAGCTCGGCGAGCATCATCGTGAGTCCCTCGGCCTGCGGTACGGTGCGCACCACGCCGTCGAGGATGGCGCCTTTCGCCGCTGACGGCGACGCGAGCACCTCCTTCATGATGCCGAGGATTACGGAGTCGGGGACGAGGTCACCCCGGTCCATGTAGGCCTTGGCCGCCAGTCCCTGCTCGGTACCGTCACGCACCGCCGCCCGGAGGACGTCGCCCGTGGCGATCCTGGGGATTCCGAGCCGTTCGGCGAGTATCTCGCCCTGAGTTCCCTTGCCCGCGCCAGGCGGGCCAAGCAGCACGACGATCATGCGAGTGGCGGCTTAGAAGCCGCCCATCGCCTGACGACCGCGATAGCGAACGCGGCCCTTCTTCATGAATCCGTCGTATTTCCTGAGCAGCAGGTGCTGCTGGATCTGCGCCAGCGTGTCGAGAGCGACACCGACCACGATCAGCAGCGACGTTCCGCCGAACTGGAACGGCACGTTGATCGCGTCGGCGATGAACACCGGCAGGAGCGCGATGAAAGTCAGGAAGATCGCGCCCGGAAGCGTGATCCGCGTCACGACGTGATCGATGTACTCGGCCGTCTTCGAACCGGGTTTGACGCCGGGAATGAAGCCACCCTGCTTCTTCAGGTTCTCGGAAAGGTCGAGCGGATTGAAGATGATAGACGTGTAGAAGTACGTGAAGAACACAATCAGCACCGCCGACAGCACGTAGTAGAGCCACGTGCCCGGCTGGAAAAGCTCCGACAGCCGTTGCGCCTGCTGGTTGCCGCTGAACTGCGCGATAGCACCGGGAACGATGATCACCGACTGTGCGAAGATGATCGGCATCACCCCCGCCGCGTTGACGCGGAGCGGGATGAAGTTCTTCGCCGCCTCGCGCATCCGGCCGCGGGCCATGCTGCGCTGCGGGATCTGGATCATGATCCGGCGAGCAGCCATCGTCACCGCTACCGTCGCCGCCACCACGCCGACCATCACGAGCCCCAGCACGAACAGCGAGAACAGTCCCACCGCCTGCGTCTGAACGAAGCGGAAAGTCCCCAAGATTCCCGGCCAGAACCGCTCGATGATCGAGAAGAAGATGATCAGGCTGGCGCCGTTGCCGAGGCCGCGCTCAGTGATCTGCTCACCCAGCCACATCACGAAGATCGCGCCGGCCGTGAGGAACAGCACCATCTGGACCTTGAATCCGAAGCCCGGATTGATCACCGCGTTCTGCAGCGACGACGTGAACAGGGCGAAGCCCCATCCCTGCACCACCGCCAGAATCACGGTGAAGTAGCGCGTCCACTGGGTAACCTGTTTCCGGCCTTCCTCGTCCTTCTGCATCTTCTCGACGGTCGGCACGACTGCGCCGGCGATCTGCATGAAGATGCTGGCCGAGATGTACGGCATGATGCCGAGCGCGAACACCGTCGCGCGAGACAGACCGCCTCCGACGAACAGGTCGTAGAGGCCAAGGAGTCCGCCGCCGCTCTGGCTCGCGAAGAAATCGCGGATCGCTACTACGTCAACACCCGGCACCGTGATGTGCGCGCCCGTGCGATAGATCACGAGGCACAGGAAGGTGAAGGTGATCTTCTGCCACAGCTCGGGCGTCCGGTAGATGCTCTGGACCGCCGCTGCCGGGTTGTTTTGTGCCATTCTACTCCTCGACGCGGCCTCCGGCCGCTTCGATCTTTTCGCGTGCGCCAGCGCTCATCCTGATTCCGCGAACGGTGACGGCGCGGGACAGATCGCCATTGGCGAGCACCTTTGCCGGGCCCTTGCGCGCACTGATCAGGCCGGCCTGCACGAGACTCTCTCTCGTGACCTCTGCTCCGGCGGGCATGCGCTGCTCGAGATCGCTCAGACGAACGACCTGATGCTCAACCCGAAAGATATTGGTGAAACCACGCTTTGGCAGTCGCCGCGTGAGGGGCATCTGGCCGCCTTCGAAATGCGGCTTGCCGCCGCCCGGCCCGTGATGGCCCGCGCGCGCCTTCATTCCCTTGTGTCCCTTGCCGGACGTCTTGCCCGTGCCCGATCCGGGTCCGCGGCCGAGCCGCTTGCGGTCACGGTGCGAGCCGGGGGCCGGCACCAGATTGTGCAGGCCGATCCGCTCTGACGCGTTAACCACCGTTTCTGCGCGCGTTGCCTTCTCTGCGCTCTCTTTTTTCATTTCTGCATCTCATCCTTCACCGGCGTCACTTCGACCAGATGACGCACGCGTTTGAGCTGACCCCGCAGCGCGGGTGAATCCTGCTGGATGACTTCTGCCTGGTGATGGCGCAGGCCGAGCGCCTGGAGCGTCAGACGCATGCGCGCCGAGTGCCCGATACCGCTCCTGACCTGCTTGATGCGAACACGGCCGGTCGTCAGCTCCGACTTCGGAGTGCTGCGCGGGCCCTTCGTGTTCCACCATACGTGTGTTCTAGCCAAGTTGTGCCTCCCTTACCTTCGCTCTCGAGCGGTAGCCGAGCGAGCTGACCTCGACGCCGCGCTCGCGCGCGATCTCTTCGACGGTTGTGAGCTGCTTCAGTCCGTCCAGCGCCGCCAGAACCATGTTGTGCGGGTTGGTCGAGCCGAGGCTCTTCGTGAGAATGTCGCTGATGCCGGCGCATTCCATGATCGCGCGCACCGCGCCGCCGGCGATCACGCCGGCACCCGGAGCAGCGGGCTTCATGAGAACCTTGCCTGCACCGTGCTCGCCCACGACCTCATGCGGAATCGTTCCGCCGGTCATCGGCACACGCTGCATGTTGCGGCGGGCTCCGTCCACGGCCTTGCGCACCGCTTCCGAGACCTCGTTGGCCTTGCCGGTGGAAAAGCCGACTTTACCCTGCCCATCGCCGACGGCGACAAGCGCGTTGAAGGAGAAGCGACGTCCGCCCTTGACGACCTTGGCGACACGGTTGATGGCGATCACGTTCTCGACGAGCTCGCTGCCACCCTCGCCGCGTCCGCCGTCTCCGCGTCCGCCGTCACGGCCTCCCTTGCCGTCGCGCGACCGGCCCTGGCCGCCATCACGACCACCACCGCCGCCCGGAGGACCGCCACGACCGGCGCCCGGACCACCACGTCCACCACCACCGCCGGGTCCACCACGGCCGCCGCCACCGCGACCGCCACGGCCACCGGGGCCGCCTACTCCGCCGCCCGAGCGCGCGCTGCGTCCGCCGCCGCTACGTGCCGGGGGCTGAGGCTGGGGCTGGGGCTGGGACGACTGCTCGGCGCCCGCGCCCGGGGCTGATCCTGAGGCTGATGCTTCCTGATTCTCGTTGTCTGCCATTTCCTAGAACTCCAGTCCGCCCTCGCGGGCTCCGTCGGCCACCGCCTTCACGCGGCCGTGATACTTGTAACCGCCACGGTCGAATACGACCTTCGTGACGCCAGCTTCCTTCGCCTTCTGGGCGATTCTCTTGCCGACCTCGGCGGACTTCTCCGTCTTCTTTCCCTCGAGACCCGAATCCGTCACCGTCATCAGCGTACGCTGCGACACGTCGTCCACCAGCTGCGCGTAGATGTGCTTCAGCGAGCGGTAGATCACGAGGCGCGGACGCTCGCTCGTTCCGTTCACCTTCTTGCGAACGCGGAAGTGGCGGCGGGTGCGCAGGCTATCGCGCGACTTCGTGAATGCCGTCTTGCTCATTACTTGCCTCCCGCCTTTCCGGCCTTACGCCGGATCTGCTCGCCTGCGTATTTGATGCCCTTGCCCTTGTACGGCTCGGGTGGACGGAGGCTGCGGAGCTCTGCGGCCACCTGTCCGACGATCTCCTTGTTCGCGCCCTCGACGATGATCTGCGTCGGAGCGGGCGCGGTCAGCTTGATGCCCTGCGGCGCCTTGTACTGGACAGCATGCGAGAACCCGAGCGCCAGCTGCAGCCCGTACGGCCGCGTCTCCGCCTTGTAGCCGACACCAACGATGTCGAGCTGCTTGGAGAAGCCCTTCGTGACGCCCTCGACCATGTTCGCGATCAGTGTCCGCGAGAGACCGTGAAGCGCCTTGTGCTTCTGGTCGTCGCTCGGACGGGTGACCGTCACCTGGCCGTTCTCGCTGGCAATCTTCATGTCGGCGGGAATGACACGGGAGAGCTCGCCCTTCGGGCCCTTCACCGTGATCCTGTTTCCGTCGAGTGTAACCGTGACGCCGGCCGGAACCGCGACCGGATTCTTTCCAATACGTGACATTAGTGAGCTCCCCTTACCAGACGAGGGCGAGGATCTCGCCGCCGGTGCGCGCCTGGCGCGCCTGACGGTCCGACATCAGACCCTGCGACGTGCTCACGATCGCCATTCCAAGGCCGTTGCGGACGCGCGGAATCTCCGACACGCCGACGTACTTCCGGAGGCCGGGCGTGGAAACACGCTTCAGCTCACGGATGACCGGCTGCCCGCCCTGCGCGTACTTCAGTACGACGCGAAGCGTCTTGCGGCCGCTCTCCTCCTCGAGAGTGCGATAGTCCTGAATGAAGTGGTTGTCCTTCAGGATTCTCGCGATCTCGAGCTTCATCTTCGAGCCGGGCATATCGACGCGGCGGTGCTTCGCTCCGCACGCATTGCGGATGCGCGTCAACATGTCGGCGATCGGATCGGTCATGCTCATGCAGTTCTTGTCCTCATTCCACCGTATCCGGCCATGGGCCGGACGTGCAGAACGTGATTGGTTACCAGCTAGCCTTGCGCACGCCCGGGATCAGTCCCGAAAGTGCCAGCTCGCGGAAGCAGATTCGGCAGAGGCCGAACTTTCTCAGGAAGGCGCGCGACCGGCCGCAGCGCTGACAGCGATTGTGCTGCCGCACTTCGAACTTCGGCTTCCGCTTGCTCTTCTCTACCATGGCTTTACGCGCCATTAGCGATTCTCTCTACTGAAGTGGTTGCTGTCGCTGATCACGACTGCACGATGATGGGCTTGTCTTCGCCGCGGAACGGCATGCCGAGCTCGCGCAGAAGCGCCAGCGCCATGTCGTCCTTGTTCGTCGTCGTGACGAACGTGATGTCCATCCCGTGGATCTGCTCGACCATGTCGTAGTTGATCTCCGGGAAAATCATCTGCTCCTTGACGCCGAGGCTGTAATTGCCGCGGCCGTCGAACGACCGCGTGTTCACGCCGCGGAAATCGCGGATGCGCGGGATCGCGACGGTGATGAAGCGATCCATGAACTCCCACATCCGGGCTCCGCGCAGCGTCACCGCGGCGCCGATTTCCTGGCCCTCGCGAAGACCGAAGTTGGCGATGGACTTCTTCGCCTTCCGGCGCACGGGGCGCTGGCCGGTGATGATCGCCAGCTCCGCCACGACGGTGTCGAGAACCTTGGGATTCTTGATCGCCTCGCCGACGCCGCAGTTCACGACGATCTTCTCGACCGTCGGGATCTCGTGCTTGTTGGCCAGCCCGAACTGCTCCTGGAGACGCGCGCGGACGGTGTTCAGGTAGTACGCCTTGAGGCGCGGCGGGGGCACGGGAAGACCAGCGCCCGCGTGCGGGCCCTGCTTGATCTCGGCTCCCTTCTTGTCTCCGCCCTTCGCCTTGGCGCTCTTCCCCTGCTGGGGAGCGCCGCCGCCCTTCGCGGGCTTCGCGGGTTTCGCGGGCTTCTTCTCTGTAGTTGCCATTTATCTGTCTCTGGTCAGCGGGTCCGGGGGATCGGCTCCCCCGAGTGTGCGCCGACGCGCTCCTTGGTTCCATCGGTGTCAATCCGCGCCCTGGTGCGGGTCGGCTCACCGGTCTTCGAGTCGAGAAGCATCAGGTTGGACGAATGCACCGGAGCAGCGGACTCGATGATCCCGCTCTGCTCGTCGGCAGTTCGCGCCTTGCGGTGCTTCTTCACGATGTTGATTCCCTCGACGAGTACACGGCCGGTCTTGGGATAGATACGCATCACCTTCCCCTCCTTGCCCTTGTCGTCGCCGCGCATCACGCGCACGGTGTCACCTTTCGACACGTGCATCTTGACGCGCTCGGCATTCACTCCGTGACGCGTCCGCGACCGCTTCTTCGCCGTCTTTCTGTGCTTCAGATCTCGCATGCTACAACACCTCCGGGGCGAGCGAGACGATCTTCATGTACTTCTTCTCGCGAAGCTCGCGCGCCACCGGTCCGAAGATGCGGGTCGCGCGGGGCTCACCCGCTTCGTTGATAATGACGATCGCGTTCTCGTCGAAGCGGATGTACGAGCCGTCCTTGCGGCGCGTCTCCTTCGCCGTGCGGACAACGACTCCGCGCGCGACCTCTGACTTCTTCACGGTTCCGTTCGGCAGCGCGTTCTTGACGGCCACGATCACGACGTCGCCGAGTCCGGCGTATCGCCGGCGCGTCCCGCCGAGCACGCGGATCACGAGCGCCGTCTTGGCGCCCGAGTTGTCCGCGACCTTGACCACCGATTCCTGTTGAATCATCGGAAAATTCCCTGGTTCTCTTAAGCGTCAGTTAAACGAGAGCTATCGGGCCCGCTCGACGATCTCGACGACGCGCCACCGCTTGTCCTTCGACATCGGGCGAGTCTCCATGATCCGCACCGTGTCCCCGGTCTTCGCATCGTTCGTCTCGTCGTGCGCCTTAAGCCGCTTCGTTCGCCGCACCATCTTGCCGTACACCGGATGCTGCACACGGCGTTCGATCGAGACGACCACGGTCTTTTCCATCTTGTCGCTCACTACGAGCCCGACGCGCGTCTTGCGCGACGCACGGCTCACGGAAGTGCTCTGCTGTGTCTCACCCATTCTGTCCTATGCCCTCTTGCTCGAGCGGGTCGCACCCGTCCTGGTCCGGCGCACGCGGCGCGTCTTTGCGCCACCCGCCCTGGGGAGCGACGCCGGCGTGCCGGCCTCAATGATCCCGATGATCTTCTCGCGCAGCACCGTCTTGAGACGGGCCACGTCCTTCCGTATCACGCGCAGCCGGAGCGGATCCTCAAGCGTCTCGGTTCCCGCGCGGAACCTGAGTCGGAATCTCTCCTCCTCCAGCCCGGCGATGCGGGCATTGATGTCCGCTTCGCCCATCTCCCGAATGTCCTTGCTACTCAGCATCTGTGTGCGCCTCCTCACGGGCCACGAATCTCGTCTTCACTCCAAGCTTCGCGCCTGCAAGCGCCATCGCCTTCTTCGCGATCTCGGGCGTCACGCCCTCGAGCTCGAACATCACTCGACCGGGCTTCACCACGGCCACCCATCCTTCCGGAGAACCCTTGCCCTTGCCCATGCGGGTCTCGGCGGGCTTCTTCGTGATCGGCTTGTCCGGGAAAATCCTGATCCACACCTTGCCGCCGCGCTTGATGTGACGCGTCAGCGCCACACGAGCCGCCTCGATCTGCCGGTTGGAGACCCAGCCGGGCTCCAGCGCCTGCAGGCCGTAGGCGCCGAACGCCACGGTCGAGCCGCGGATCGAAAGACCCTTCATGCGGCCCTTGAACATCTTCCGGAACTTCACTCTCTTCGGACTCAGCATCGCTCTATACGGGTAACGGGTAACGGGTATCGCATCAGACGCCGGTCGAGTAGGTCTTGCCGCGGCGGTCCTCGACGATCTCGCCCTTGAAAAGCCAGACCTTCACGCCAATCGTGCCGAACGTGGTCTTCGCCGTGCTCGTGGCGTAGTCGATGTCCGCACGCAGGGTGTGAAGAGGCACACGACCCTCGTGGTAGCCCTCCGTTCGCGCGATCTCGGCGCCGCCCAGGCGCCCGCCGCACTTGATCTTGATTCCGCCCGCCCCCATCCGCATCGCGCTCTGAACCGCGCGCTTCATCGCGCGACGGAACGAGATGCGCTGCGCCAGCTGGTTGGCGATGTTGTCCGCCACCAGCTGTGCGTCGAGCTCGGGACGCTTGATCTCTTCGACGTTGATCCCGACTTCCTTGCCCGAGATCTGCGCGAGCTCGTCGCGGAGCTGATCGACTTCGGTGCCCTTCTTACCGATGACGACGCCAGGACGCCCGGTGTGGATCGTGACGACGACCTTGCCCGGCTTCCGCTCGATACGGATGTCGGAGATCGCCGCGTGGCCGAGGCGCTGCTTGAGGTAGGTGCGCAGCAGCTCGTCCTCGCGCAGCAGCGCAGGGAAGTCACGGTCCGCGTACCAGGTCGAGCGCCACGTCTTGGAGATTCCAAGACGGAAGCCGATCGGATGTACTTTCTGTCCCATTACTTGCCTTCCTTCGCGCCGACCACGATGTGTACGTGGCTCGTGCGCTTCTGAATTGGAGTGGCGCGTCCCTGAGCGGCGGGCATGAATCGCTTGATCTTCGGCCCCTCGTTCACGATGGCGTGCTTCACGTACAGCGTATCGACGTCGAGCGACTCATTGGCCTGCCGCGCCGCGTACTCCGCGTTCGCGACCGCGCTGTTGAGCGTCTTCTCGATCTGCTTTGCCGCGTGCTTCTTGGAGAACTTGAGAAGACCGAGGGCCTCGTTCACGTTCTTGCCGCGGATCTGATCGATCACGAGGCGCATCTTGTATGGCGACTGCCTGGCGCCGCGCTGAATCGCGGTGGCATCAGGCTGCGGCTCGGCGCGCTGCACCGGACGGCGGACAGCGGCTTCCTTCGCCGTGGTCTTTCGTGGCGCCGCCGCCTTCTCAGCGGTCTCGGTCGTTACTGCCTTCTTGCGGGCGGCCATGGGTTACCTGCCTCCCCTCTGGCCGCCGGCCGGAACACCGCCGGCTTTCTTGTCCACCGCCTTCGCGCCGGTGTGACCGCGGAAAAGACGGGTGGGAGAGAACTCGCCCAGCTTGTGGCCGACCATGTTCTCGGTCACGTAGACGGGGATGAACTTGTTCCCGTTGTGCACCGCAAAGGTGTGTCCGACGAAGTCGGGAATGATGGTGCTCGACCGCGCCCAGGTCTTGATGACCTTCTTCGCGTTGTTCGAGTTCATCACTTCGACCTTCTTCATCAGCGCGTCCTGAATGAACGGACCCTTCTTTACGCTTCTCGCCATTTACGGAATTCCTGGTTAGGACTACTTTGTCGCTTTGCCGCGCTTCCGGCCGCGGACGATGAGGCGCTGCGACGGCTTCTTCTTGTTGCGCGTCTTGACGCCTTCCTTCTTGCCCCACGGGCTCACCACGTTCCGGCCGCCGCGTGTGCGTCCGCCGTGCGGGTGATCCACAGGGTTCATGACCTCTCCGCGAACCTTCGGGCGCTTTCCGAGCCAGCGGCTCTTGCCCGCCTTTCCGTGCGACAGGAGCTCGTGCTCTGCGTTGCCCACCACGCCGATCGTGCCAAGGCAGCTGCCATGCACGAGACGCATCTCGGTGGAGCGCATGCGAAGAGTCACGTACTCACCTTCCTTTGCCACCACTTCGACCGACGTTCCGGCGGAGCGGGCGACCTGGCCGCCCTTCCCCGGCTTCAGCTCGACGTTGTGCACGTCGGTGCCGAGCGGAACCTCGCGAAGCGGAAGCGCGTTGCCCGTGCGCGTATCAGATCCGGGGCCCGACACGATCTTGTCGCCTACCGACAACCCCTTCGGATGGAGGATGTAGCGCTTCTCTCCGTCCTCGTACGCGACCAGCGCGATACGCGCCGAGCGGTTGGGATCGTACTCGATGTGCTCCACCACTGCGGGCATGCCGTGCTTGTTGCGCTTGAAATCGATCACTCGGTACTGACGCTTGTGGCCACCGCCGATGCGTCGCATCGCAATGTGACCGTGGTTATCACGTCCGCCCGACTTCTTGAGCGGCTCGACCAGCGACTTCTCAGGCGTCGTCCGCGTGATCTCCGAGAAATCGGAGACGCTGCGGAAGCGCGAGCTCTTGGTCACCGGCTTGAACTGACGAACACCCATGACCTTTAGCCCTCGAAGATGTCTATGGTGTCACCGTCGCGAAGCTTCACGACGGCCTTCTTCCAATGCGGCCTGCGACCAACATCCTTGCCAACCCGGCGGGCCTTGCCGCGCTGGTTGGAAGTCCAGACGCCCGTCACCTTCACGCCGAACAGCTGCTCGACGGCGACCCGGATGGTCGTCTTGGTGGCGTCGCTCGCGACGCGGAACGTGTACTCACCGCGCTCCTGGTACGCCGCCGAGCTCTGCTCGGTGACAATCGGGCGGACGATGGTACGATGCAGTGTGCTCATTGCCTACTTCCCCTTCTTCTTTGCGGCGGTCTTCTTCGCAGCGGATTTCGCGGCCGGCTTCTTCTTCGCGACGGTCTTCTTCGCCGCGGAGGCTCTTCCGGTCGTCTTCGTTGCTGCCTTGCGAGTGGCCTTCTTCGCGGCTGCCTTCTTCGCGGCTGGCTTGTTCGCGGCTGGCTTCTTCGCGGGCGCCTTCTTCGGCGCCGCCTCAGTCTCCTCTGCGCTCTCTGCGGCGAGGCCGCTTCCGAAAGCACCCGACTCGACGATCACGACTTCGGACCACAGGAGGTGGTACGTCGAGACGTCGGAGTACGGCAGCACGTGCGTGCGCGGCAGGTTACGGCCGCTCATGTACACGTTCGGCTTCACGCCATCGGTGAGGATGAGGACCTTCTTTTCGGCCACGCCGAGCGCGGTGAGAACCGCCATGAGCTGCGAGGTCTTCGGAGCGTCATAATCGAACGCGTCGATGACCAGCACCGCATTCTCGCGGGCGCGGGCGTTGAACGCGCTCTTCCGGGCGAGCGCCCGGACTTTGCGCGGAACGTACTGCGCGTAGCTGCGCGGGGTCGGACCGAAAACGGTGCCACCGCCCACCCAGTTGGGCGCGCGGATCGAGCCCTGGCGGGCGCGGCCGGTGCCCTTCTGCTTCCACGGCTTCTGGTTGCCGCCGATGACGAAGCCGCGCGTCTTGGTGGACGCGTTGCCCTGCCGCTGATTCGCCAGGTACGCTTTGACGGCCTGGTGCATCACCGGCATGTTGATCGTACCGTCGAACAGATCGGCAGGCAGCGCCACGCTGTCGCGCGCGGTGCCCTTCGAGGTGTATGCGGCCGCATTCATTGAAGTATTCTCAGCCATCGGTTAGTCCTGCTTCTTCACGAGGACGATGCCGTTGGTGGGACCGGCGACCGAACCGCGGATGTAGATCAGATTGCGCTCCACGTCGATCTTCTCGATGCGAAGATGGGTCTGCGTGTGACGATGATCGCCGTAGTGACCGGGCATCTTCTTACCCTTGATCACGCGCGACGGATCGGTGCCGGGTCCAATGGATCCGGGTCGGCGATGCTTCGTGTTTCCGTGCGTGTTCGGTCCGCCGTGGAAGCCGTGACGCTTCACGACGCCCTGGAAGCCGCGTCCCTTCGACGTGCCGGTCACCTTGACCTGATCGCCGGGCGCAAAGAGCTCGACGGTCACTTTGTCTCCGAGGCTGTAGCTCGGGACTTCTACGCTCTTCGGACCGTCGTCGAGGCGGAAGCTCTTGAGGACGCGGGGCGCGGTCGCAAGACCCGCCTTGGCGGCGTGCCCGACGACTGCCTTGTGCGCGCGACGTCCGCGCGGCGTCTTCTCGCCCTTCTTGTTCTCACGGGCCAGCTTTTGCTCGCCGTATCCGAGCTGCACCGACGCGACGCCGGCCGTCTCTTTCGCGAGCACCTGTACGACGGGGTTGGGCGGAGCCTCGACCACCGTGCAGGGGATCTGCTGTCCCTGTTCGTTGAAGATCTGGGTCATGCCCAGCTTCTTTCCAATGATTCCGATCATATCTCTACTCGACCTTGATCTCGACGTCCACGCCAGCCGGGAGATCCAGCTTGGTGAGCGCATCCACAGTCGCCGGGCGGCTGTCGAGGATATCTATGAGGCGCTTGTGCGTCTTGAGCTCGAACTGCTCGCGGGACTTCTTGTCCACGTGCGGCGAGCGCAGCACCGTCCAGCGCTTCGTCTTCGTCGGGAGCGGAATCGGGCCCGATACCTGGGCACCCGTCTTCTCCGCCGTGCGGACGATGTCCGCGGCGGCCTGATCGATCACAGCGTGATCGAACGCCTTGAGACGGATGCGAATCCTGCCTGCCATAAAAGCCTCGGTCCTCGGGTAATTACTTGATGATCTTGGTAACGACGCCGGCGCCGACGGTGCGGCCGCCTTCACGAATGGCGAACCGGAGACCCTCGTCCATCGCGATCGGCGTGATCAGCTCGATCGTCATCTGTACGTTGTCGCCCGGCATCACCATCTCCATCCCCTCGGGAAGCTCC
>JAUSJA010000013.1 GCA_030647905.1 Gemmatimonadaceae bacterium
CTCATTCCGGCGCCTCGTGCGCGCCACCGGCCTGACGCTGCTGATCGCGTACACGACCTATCTGCTCTTTCCGGTGTACTTCGAGCGGCCGCATCTGGAGGTGACCTCGCTTCATACGTGGCTCCTTTCGCACCAGTACATGGACAAGCACTACAACCATTATCCGAGCCTCCATGAGGCCTTGAGTTGGCTAGCGGACTTTGCGTCGCAGGTGTCCCGCAGATCCCGGTTCGGCCTCGTTGTCTTGGCCGCGGGCATCAGCGTCTCGACGGTGTTCGTGAAGCAGCATTACATCGTCGATGTGCTGTATGGTTGCGCACTGGCTTGGGTCGCGTGGTGGCTCGCGCGTTCCCGCGCGCTCGAAGGCAAGTCCACACGGGCCATTCTCTTGAGGGGCTGACCCTCGACTATAATCGCCCTTTTCCACGCACGAGATCCCACAACCCGTCACCATGAGCCTTTCCGCCGGCACCCGCCTCGGCCCGTACGAAGTCGTCGCCCTGCTTGGCGCCGGCGGCATGGGTGAGGTCTACAAAGCCCGCGACACGCGCCTCGACCGCCCCGTCGCGATCAAAGTCCTCTCGCCGCTGCTCGCGGCCGACCCTCAGTTCCGCGACCGCTTTGACCGCGAGGCGCGCGTCATTTCGCAACTCGATCATCCTCATATCTGCGCGCTCTACGACGTCGGGGACTACCAGGGCGCGTCGTTTTTCGTCATGCAGTATCTGGAGGGCGAGACGCTCGCCCAGCGCATCAGCAGGGGCGCGCTCCCGCTCGACCGGGCGCTCGATCTGGGCATGCAGATTGCCAGCGCTCTGGACGCGGCACACCGGGCCGGCGTCGTGCATCGCGACCTGAAACCGGGCAACGTGATGCTGGCGACGGCGGGCACGTCTCGACCCGGCGCATCGCTGCCAGCCGCGCCAGAGACAGCACAGGCCAAATTGCTGGACTTCGGCCTCGCGAAGCTCGTCGAGCCGCCGGCGGGCGGCATGGAGGCGGAAACGGTTGCCTACCCTCATACCGCTCTCGGCATGGTCGTCGGCACGACACGCTACATGTCGCCCGAACAGGCGCGCGGCCTGACCGTTGACGCCCGATCGGATCTGTTCAGCTACGGCGTCGTGCTCTACGAGATGCTGGCCGGTCGTGCCCCGTTCGAGGCCTCGACGGCCACCGACGTCATCGTCGCGATTCTGGAGCACGAGCCGACGCCGTTGACGCGACATCGGGGAGACGCCCCACTGGAAATCCACCGCATCGTTTCCAAGTGCCTCGAGAAGGACGTCACGCGGCGGTACGCCTCGTCGCGAGACCTGCTGGATGACCTGGAGCGACTCAAGGCGGAAGGCTCCGGGACGCGGAGCGTTGCCAAGGCGGCGCCCTCGATCGCCGTGCTCCCGTTCGTCAACATGAGCAACGACTCGGAGAACGAGTATTTCTGCGACGGCATCGCTGAAGATCTCATCGGCGCGCTCACCAAGATCGATCAGCTGCGCGTCGCGGCGAGAACGTCGGCCTTCTCGTTCAAAGGGAAGCAGACGGATCTGAAGGAGATCGGCCGTACCCTCAACGTCACGACGGTGCTCGAAGGGAGCGTGCGCAAGGCCGGTACCCGGCTGAGGGTCAGCGCGCAGCTCGTGAACATCGCGGAGGGATATCAACTCTGGTCGGAACGATACGACCGGCAGCTCGACGATGTGTTCGAGATCCAAGACGAGATTTCCGCGTCGATCGTCAAGGCGTTGAAGGTCAAGCTACTCGGCGAAGAGCCCGCTGTGCTCGTCAAGCGCCAGACGACGAACATCGAGGCGTATCAGCTCTATCTCAAAGGCCGGCATCACTGGCACAAATGGAACGCGGCGGAATTCGCAAAGTCGCAGGAGTGCATGGAGCGTGCGATCGGGCTGGATCCGGAATATGCGATCGCGTACTTCGGGCTCGCGGACGTCTATCTTGCCAGCGGAGCGATCGGTCTCCGGCCCTACCCCGAGCTGCTGCCACACGCCAGCGCGGCGCTCACGCGCGCGCTCGAACTCGACCCGGATCTGGCCGAAGCCTGGGCCCTCATGACGGTCGTTCACTTGTACCGATGGGAGTGGAGCGCCGCGGAACAGGCCGCGACACGGGCCATTGCGCTGAACCCTCGGCTCGGTCCTGCGCACATGGTGCGATCGCTCGTCTACTTCTACTCGGGACAGGTCGAGTTGACGCTGTCAGATGCCAATCGAGGCGTGGCGCTCGACCCGCTCGCGCCGCTGTGGCACATGGCGCTGGTCGACGCCCATATCGCCCAGCGGAACTACACGGCCGCCGCCCGCTCGACGGAGGTGCTCCTCGATCTCGACCCGACGTTCTGGTGGGGGCACCATTTTCGCGGGACCCTCGCCGTCATCGCCGGACGGATCGACGACGCTGTCCAACACTTCGCCGAAGCGGTGCGCTGTTCGGGAGGAGCGCCGCAGGCGGTGGGTCTTCTGGCGGGCGCTCTTGGACGCTCAGGCGATTGCGCAGCCGCCGAACGAGAACTCGCAACGCTTCTGGAGCGTCGACGTACGCAGCATGTCCCCGCCATCAGCATCGCGCTGGCGTACGCAGGACTCGGGCAGCCGGACCGCGCATTCGAATGGCTCGAGCGGACGTTCGAGGAACGCGATATCTGGCTGATTGCGGAAGTCTTATACATGCACAACCTGGACCCGGTGCGACACGATCCCCGGATGGCCGACTTGCGGCGGCGGATCGCAGAACGGGGCGTGCGGGCGGAAGTCGAAGGATGAATCGTGTCACTTCCTCAGGACGGCCGAATTCGATGTGGCCGCGGCGTGATAACGCTTTTCACCGGCCTCGATGCGCACGGGCAGCTTGTTGGCAGACGGCGGCAGTGGGCAGGTCGTCCATGGATTGTAGGCGCACGGTGGGTTCTGGGCGCGATTGAAGTCGAGCACGACCTTGCCGTCGGCGGTCGGCGCGTCGGTGTAGAGGAACCGTGCCGACGGATACGTGGCATCGGCGCTCGTGAGATCGCGGAACACGAACCAGAGGCGCTCGCTCGACTTCCACGCTTCCATCGTCTGGGTCTTGCCGGCCACGGTCCCGTACATTTACGGCACGCACCGCAACCCTGAACATTGGGAGGACGTCGAGTCCTTCGATCCGCGTCGCTTCGACCCCGAACGACGCAAGGCGCGCCACCCCTTCGCCTACATCCCATTCGGCGGCGGCGCCAGAATTTGCATTGGCAACAACATGGCGATCATGCAGATGCTCATGATCATCGTGGCCACCGTGCGGAAATACGATTTCAGACTCGTGAAGGACGAGGCGGTCGCGATCCAGCCAATGATGCTGCTGCGGCCGCGCGGCGCCGTCACCATGACGTTTCGGTCCGTGTCATGAGCATGGCCCCGCTCGATGCGAGGCTCGAACAGTGGATGAGCGATGCCGAGGGACGCCTGCGCAAACCCCGCTTCGCCGCGATCCTGGCGGTGTGTTACGGGCTGTTCACGGCGACGTATCTCGCGATCAACGAATGGAGTGTCGGCCGCGCCGCTCACACATTATTCCTGCCGGGCGAGGAGCGGCTGCCGTTTCTGCCAGTGTTCGAATACCTGTATGTCCTCACGTATTTCATCGCGGTGCTCCTGATCGTCACTATCCGCGACTACGCCACCTTTCGGCGCCTGCTCCGCGCCACCGGCCTGACGCTGCTGGCCGCGTACACGACCTATCTCCTGTTTCCGGTGTACTTCGAGCGGCCCCACCTCGAGGTGTCGTCGTTTCATACATGGCTCCTATCGCTCGAGTATCTGGACCAGCCCTACAACCATTTTCCGAGCCTCCATGTGGCCTTGAGTTGGCTCGCGGTCTTTGCGTCGCAGGTGTCCCGCAGATCCCGGGTCGGCCTCGGTGTCTTGGCCGCGGGCATCAGCGTCTCGACGGTGTTCGTGAAGCAGC
>JAUSJA010000014.1 GCA_030647905.1 Gemmatimonadaceae bacterium
GTGTCCAACCCTCCAGCGTCCGGCGCTCATCGTCCGTCAACTCGATTGCAGTGGCTCCCATGGTGATGCCTCCAATTGGAGTCTCCAACCCATGGACGACAATGTACAACCTATCGCTTATTTATGGAAGTAGGTACTAGAATGACCGGACCCGCCGCGCCGGCTCCGGTCCGGGGATCGTGGCGGCGTCTCACGATCGGACTGGGCGCGTTTCTTCTCGCTCCGTTCGTGCCCGCAATGCGCGCCATCCTGCCTATCGAGCAGACACCACTGCTGCTCGTTGCGGTAGTGGCGGCGTGCGCGGTGATCGGCTGGAAAAACGGCGGCCGTCTGTCGCTCGCGATCGTCTGGGTCGCGATCGCGGCGCTGCTGCTTTCATCTACCGTCGGACCTCCTGACAGCGCTTACAACTGGCTCGCCCGGGGGTGGACGCTGCTCCTCGCGGCGAGCTTCGGACTCGTGAGCGTCATCGTGGCGACCGAGGCATTCTTCGCGAGGGCATTGTCGGCGCTCGCCGTCGCAGCGTCGCTCGGGTTCGCTCTGGTGCTCGTGTCGCCGGGAGGCCCGGTGCGCGTCGGCAACACGATGGCTGCCGAGTACAACCGGCGGAACGATCAGTCGATCGCTTCGCTGCGCGAAGTCAGCACGCAGCCGGGATGGAAGGAAATCGTTTCAGGCTCGCCGTCGCTGCAGCGGCTGACGGAGGAAAGCGAGGCGCAGCTGGCCGCGATTCCGAAGTGGTCGGCGCTGCTGCTTCCGGCACTGCTGGCGCTCGAGTCGTTGGCCGCGCTGGGATTGGGATGGGCGCTGTATCACCGGATGAGCCCCGTTTCTCTCGGGCCGGCGATGGGCAGGCTGCGCGATTTCAGATTCAACGATCAGCTGGTGTGGGGAGTTGCGGTGGGGGCGTCGATCTTTCTCCTGCCGGCATTTGCGGACGCCAGGAACGCGGGACTGAACCTGCTCGTGTTCTTCGGCGTTCTGTACGTGCTGCGGGGGATTGGGATTCTGGCGTGGATGTCGCGCACGCGTGCGCTGACCTTCATGCTCATTGCTCTGGCGATCTTCGCCTGGCCGCTCATAATGGCGCTGGCGTTCGGGATCGGGCTCGGAGACACATGGCTCGACCTGCGTACCCGCGCAAAGGCCAAACCGCTGTAGGAAACGCATAGATTTCAACGCGTCCGTCCGGCCGGGGCCGCGATTTACCTTTCAACTGGAACAGGCATCATGGAAGTCATACTTCGACAGACAGTGGAGAAGCTCGGCCACCCCGGAGACATCGTTAAAGTCTCGCCGGGATACGCCCGCAATTTTCTGCTTCCCCGTGGATTCGCGTACGAGGCGACGCCGGGCAACAAGAAGCGCATCGACCAGGAGCGTCAGCGTCTCGAGGCGGCTGAAGAGGGCCGCCGCGGTTCGGCGCAGGAATACGCTGGCAAGCTCGAGCAGGTCTCGCTCACCTTCTCGGCGCGCGTTGGCGAAGAGGGCAAGCTCTTCGGATCGGTGACGTCGGCCGATATCGCCCAGCAGCTCGCCGAGCAGGGCTACGAGGTTGAGAAGCGGCAGATCGAGCTCAAGGAGCCGATCAAGGCGCTTGGCGTCTATCGCGTCCCGATCCGGCTGCACGCCGACGTACATCCCGAGATCAAGGTCTGGGTCATAAAACAGTAACCCGTTAACCGTTACCCGCTACCCGTTACCCGTTACCCGATGCTCTCAGCTGCCTGCCGTCAGCAACGGGCAACGGGCAACGGGCAACGGGTAGCGGCCCTTGAAATGCATTGATTCCACGTTAACGGAACCTTCTGGCCGCCTCCATGATATTGTAGGGGGCGCCCCCGATGGCGCCGAAGAAAAACTTCAACGGAGCCGAATGGCCACGTCCCTCTCTCCCGCATCACCCGCCCGCGAGTCCGCCTCGCCAGCAGTGCGCGCAGCCGGCCTCTGCCACGACATGAAAGCCAATGACGTCGTGCTTCTGAATCTGAAGGGCGTTACCGACATGACGGATTACTTCGTTATCGCGAGCGGAACTTCAGACACGCACGTCCGGTCGATCGGGGAGCACATAATCGCCGAGCTGAAGAAGGAGGGCGTAAGGGTACATCACGTCGAAGGTGTTCAGCAGGGCAGATGGGTATTGCTCGACTTCGTGGATTTCGTCGTTCACATCTTTCACCCCACGCTCCGTTCCTTCTATCAGATCGAGCGGCTGTGGAGCGATGCCGAAGTAGTGCCAACCGTATAGCGGAGCCGGAAAAATGAGAGTGGTGCGAGCGTTTGCCATGAGCATTGTGCTCCTCTGCGCGTCGCGTCTTGAAGCGCAGCAGTATTTCGGCCAGAACCAGGTTCAGTACAAGCACTTCAAGTGGCGTGTGCTCGAGACGGAGCACTTCCTGGTGCACTACTATCCGGAGGAGAAGCCGGCGGTGACCGCAGCGGCGCGCATGGCCGAGCGGTCCTATGCGCGACTCTCGCGCATTCTCGGCCACCAGTTCCGGGAGAAGAAGCCGATCATCCTCTTCTCGTCGCGAGCCGATTTCGGACAGAACAACGTCACCGGTGACCTTGGCGAAGGCGTGGGTGGCGTGACGGAGTCCGCCCGGCACCGGCTGATTCTTCCCTTCACCGGTGACCTCGGAAGCTTCGAGCAGGTGCTCGCGCACGAAATGGTGCACGAGTTCCAGTATGACGTCTTCTCGCGGGGGCGGGCCGGTGCCAACCAGCAGACTCTCGAGCGGATCAACCCCCCGCTCTGGTTCATGGAAGGAATGGCCGAGTATCTCTCGATCGGCCCCAATCACCCGCTGACCGCAGGGTGGCTCAGGGATGCGGCGGTTTCGGGCAACATCCCGACGATCAAGCAGATGACGGATCGTCCCGACAAGTATTTCCCGTACCGCTTCGGCGAATCGTTCTGGCAGTACGTCGGTGACCGGTGGGGCGACGCCGCAATCGGCGAGGTTCTTCGCAACACCCCCGCAGTGGGCGTGGAGCGGTCGTTCCTGCGCCAGCTGGGCATGTCGCTTACCGACGTGGGTGCCGCGTGGCGCGAGGCGGTTCAGTCCCAATACCTGCCCGCGGCTTCCAATTACCAGCGGCCGCAGACGTTCGCCCAGCCGCTGCTCACCCGGAAGCGTTCCGGAGGCGAGATCTTCCTCGCTCCGGTGCTCTCGAGCGACGGCAACTACATCGCGTTCCTTTCAAACGGCAATCAGAAGCGCGGCGAGCTGTTCATAGATCTGTGGCTCGGCAACGCCCGCACGGGCGAACGCGTCAAGCGCCTGGTCAAGAGCACGCTCAATCCCGATTTCGAGGAATTGCGACTGCTCTATTCACAGAGCGCATTCTCGAACGATGGCAGAACGCTCGCGTTCACGGCGCAGCGGAGCGGCAAGGACGTTCTGTATCTGCTCGACGTGCCCAGCCGGAAGGTGAAGAAGCGCGTCGATCTTCCGCTTGACGCGGTCACGGCGCCCTCGTTCTCGCCGGACGACCGGCGGATAGTGTTCAGCGGAACCGAGGGCGGGATCACCGACCTCTACGTAGTGGACGTGGACGGCAGGAACCTCAGGCGTCTCACAAACGACATCTACGGCGATCTTCAGCCAAGCTGGTCCCCCGATGGCAAGCGTATCGCCTTCGCGACGGATCGCGGCGCGCCGACTGACCTGTCGCGACTTCGTTTCGCCAAGTGGCAGGTGGCGCTGATCGATCCCGGGACGGGCGCGATAGACGTGCTGCCGGGTCAGGCGGGCCACAATCTGAACCCGGCGTGGGCGCCCGACGGAAATTCGATCGCCTACATCTCCGACCGCACAGGGGTCGCCAACGTCTTCCTGTACGATGTGCAGGACAGGCAGCAGTACCAGCTCACCAACGTGCTGGGCGGTGTGACCGCCATCACCGAGTACAGCCCTGCCCTGACGTGGGCGCGTGGCGCTGACCGGATGGCCTTTACGTACTACGAGAAAGGCGACTACACCGTGTGGGCGATGGACAACCCGCGAAAGCTCAAGACCGTCGCGTTCAGGCAGCATGCGCCGACGCCGACAGGCCTCGTGATGACGGTGCCGTCGCTGCCGGCGCCGACACTCGTCGCAGCCACGCCGGTTGATTCGGCGCGCCGCGCGGCTGACGCTGTCAATCAGGCGTCGGTGTACCGCGCGCCCGGCGGCTCACGAGCTTCAGCCGTGCTGTCAACGGGAGAAGCGCAGGCGGGAGAAGTCGAAGCCACGACGGTCGCCGTGCTCAACGCCAATCCCGACTTCGCGCTGCCCGACACGACACGTTTCCGCGACTACGCGTATTCGGTGGGATTCAAGCCCGACTACATCGCGCAGCCGGAAGTGGGGTACGGAACGGGGAATCAGTACGGCCTCAGCGGCTTCAACGGAGGAACGACAATCGTGTTGAGCGATCTCATTGGCAACCACCAGATCGCTCTCTCAGCTTCAGTTTATGGCCAGCTTCGCGACGCGAGCGTCTTCGCCGCCTACGCCAATCTCAGCCATCGCTGGCAGTACACCGTGGGCGGTTACCAGCAACCCGTCTTCCTGCCCCAGTCCGGCGGAACGATCGAGCGGCTCCCCGACCGCGACCGGTACTCCACGCTCTACACGCGCTACGTTCTCAGAAACGCGTTCCTCACGACCCAGTATCCGCTCAACCGCTTCACGCGGTTCGAGACTGGCGTGCAGTTCAACAGCATCGGCCGGTCGCTGATATCGCTGTCGCAGGATTGCTACTTCAACGGCTGCACCGCTCCGGAGATCAACGACGTCGCCAACGCGCCGGCATACAACTTCCTGTCGCCGTCGGTGGCGTACGTGTCCGACAACACGCTCTTCGGCTACACGGCACCGGTCATCGGACGCCGCTATCGCTTTCAGATCTCACCCTCGGTGGGTAACCTCCGCTGGGTCGAATATCTCGCCGACTATCGCCGGTACGATCCGATCATCTTCAACACGATCACGATCGCCACCCGGTTCCTCGGGAGCGCGTCTGTGGGCCGGGACGAGACGGCGTTCCCCAAGTACGTCGGCCGCCCCGAATACGTGCGCGGCTACGACGGCGCGAACTTCAGCGGCTACGAGTGCACCGCGTACATCGGTGGCGGGGCGTCATGCAACACGGCTCAACTGGTCGGCAGCCGGGTGATGGTGGCCAACGCGGAAATACGCTTCCCGATCATTCGCCGGTTCGATCTCGGCAACCTGCCGGTGGGTCTCCCCCCGATCGAGGGCCTCGTTTTCTACGACGCCGGACTGGCGTGGAGTAAGGGCCAGACGGTTTCGCTGACCAAGCCGGCCAATTATGATTTCGAGTTCCAGCGTTATCCACTTCGGAGCTATGGAGTGGGACTGCGCGTGAATCTGTTCAACCTAGCGATTCTCAAGTGGGATTACGCGAAACCGCTCGACCAACCTGGACGCAAGCCGAACTGGACCTTCTCGCTGGGACCGAGTTTCTAGAGTTTCGACCCGGCTGTTAGCGCTGACGCTCGCCGTCGTCGCCTGCAAGGGCGACCGGCAGGCGTCGGCGGGCGCGCGCGCGGCGTCCTCACCGCGCGAACCGGATCAGATTGTCCTCCGAATGCCCGCCGCGGGCGGAACGGCGCGCGCATACGTCTATCCGCGCCTCGATTCCGCGGTCTGGGCCGCCGCTGGTGCGCCGCCGGTGGCGCGGGTGCTTGGGTTCGACCCGGACGATGGCGCCGCTGCGCTTCTCGACGACAAGGGGCAGCCCCGCAGGCTCGATCTCCGCGCCAGCGAGGTCCGATTCGCATCGAAGGCGAGGCTCTCGGCGGTTACGTCCATCAACGGCTCGGACATCTACGGTGTCACCGAAAAGGGCGCTGTCGCGAGGATGACGCCGAGCGGAGACTGGAGCTTCGAGCCCCCTTCCCCGGCGCGATGGGTTTTTCCGCAGCCGAACGGGTCGGTCGTGATCGCCGGCGACCAGGGAAGCCATACGCATCTCTGGTTGATCCGTCCCACCGACGAGGAAATCATCGAGTCGGCCACGCTGCCCCTGGTCTCGCGCGCCGCGCGAACGCAGGTGGGAGACCGGATCTATTTCGCCGTGGACACCGGCCTCATCGGTGTGAAGACTCGCGACCTGTCACCCGTCAGGAGCATCCGCTTCCGCGAGCCGATTCAGGCGGTCGTGCCCACACCGAGCGGAGACCGGCTGTACGTCGCGCTGAAGGGTGTGAATGGTCTGTCCGTCGTTGACAGGTACACGGAGTCCGTGACGGAGAAGGTGGATCTTCCTTCGGCTGCATCAGATCTGAGGATGGACCCGCTCGGCCAGAACATTCTCGTCAGGCCCGCGGGCGGCGGAGATTCTGCGTGGGTTGTCGCCGTCGGGACAGACCGAGTCAAAGGGGTGATCCGTGGCGAATGGAGGAATGATCTGCCGGCGTTCGCGCCGGGCGGACACATCGCCGCAACGCGCGGCGGAGATGTCGCGCTCGTGGACGCGCAGACTCTTGCCGTCACACAAACGATCGCCGGAGGAGCGAAGGATTACTGGTATTTCTTCGTGTGGAACGGATTTCGTCCAAGATCGGCCGGTCTTGACCGGCCCGTGACGTTCGAGTCGGCCGCCTCCGCTCCTCCAGCCGATTCGACTGCCGTGCCGCAGCCTGCGCGCGACAGCACCCCCTCGCCGCCGCTGCGCGATGCCACGCCGACGATGGTCGAGCCACCGGCTGCGGTTGCCCCCCGCCCCGCGCGCTACATCGTATCGTTCGCCGCAGTCCTCAACGAACAGAAAGCGAATGAGATCGCCGCAGGCATCACGGTGACCGGAGTGAAGCCGCGAGTGGCTGCAGTTCCATCGGGAACGACTACTATTTATCGGGTGGTGCTTGGACCTTACGTCACTCGCGACGAAGCTGAGCGCATGGGCCGGGAATCGAGGAGACAGTACTGGGTGTACGAGGAATCGAAGTGACGGTCGCCGTGTCGCGTCCTCCCGGAGGCGCGTACGAAGGCGCGGGACGCCAGGCTGCACTGGCGGTGCGCGGATATTCGTCGGTGATCGTCACTTCCGACGATGCCGTCGCGGCGGCGCACGCGGCGATCGGCATCGCTCTCGCCGAGAGCGTCCACCGGCTCGTTATGATCGCCGATCTCGCGGGAGAGGCGCCTCCCTTGCAGACGCTCGTCCGTGACGAGGATTCGCACGGCATTTACGACAGCTTCGAGTTCGGAACTTCCTTCATGCGCATCGCGCGCGAGGTTGCCGGCGCGAAGAACTTCTTCGTGATGCCGAGCGGAACCGAGTCCGCCGCGATCGAGCGGATCATCGGAAGCGAGCGGTGGGCGACTTTTGCATCGGAGTTCGCCAACGCCGATGAGCTGCTGCTGATAGTCGTGAAGTGCGACGCTCCCGGCCTCGCCACGCTCGCATCGCGAGTGGATGGCGCCGTGCTGGTTGGCCTGCAGCGCCTGGACTCCGCCCCCGACGCCAACGTCCTTGCAAGGATTCCGCATCCGACGATCATTCCTCCTCCGCGCATAGACATCGCGCCGCCGCGGGTGCAGTGGTCTCTCCCGAAAGTCGGGCTTGCCGCAGCCGGCCTTCTGGCGCTCGGCATCCTGAGCGGGGCTCTGCTGAAGAGTCGCTCGTTCGGCGAATCGCCTCCGACTGTCGCCGCTCCCACGGTTTCGGCTGATTCGTCGGCCACTGACTCGGTCCCGACGGCGCCTCCGGCCGCGCTTCCGGCGAATCCTCAGGATTCCGCGGATGCGACGCCTTTCTCGATCGAAATTCTCGCCTCAAACACATCGGAGGGTGCTAACTTTGAGATCAAGCGCCATGGCTCCGTAATGCCGGCGGCGACCATTTCACTCGTCCCGATCGGAGACACCGAAGCTACATGGTACAAGGTTTTCGCTGGAGCTTTCGCTGACAGCGCGCAGGCCGAACGCCTGCTCACAACGCTCCGCCGCCGCCGAACCGTGCCTGATTCGGCCGGAACGGTGGTCCGTGTGCCGCTCGCCCTTCTCGTTGACAGCATTCCGTCTCAGGCCGGGATGACGTCGCGAGTGCGTGAAAGAGTTCAGGCATTCGCAGCGAAGGGTGTGCAGGCGTACGGTCTCGTCCAGTCCGACGGCAGTGCGAGGATATATGCTGGCGCGTTCGAGTCGCCCCAGCAGTCTTCGCTCGCCGCAACGGCACTTCGGGTCGCGGGCCTCACGCCGGTCCTCGAATACAGAACAGGGAGACTCCCGTAGTGCGTCTGACGAAGCTCGAGCTTCAGGGATTCAAGTCGTTCGCTGATGACACCGAGCTCCTCTTCGAGCCCGGCGTGACGGCTATCGTCGGGCCGAACGGATGCGGGAAGTCGAACGTATCCGATGCCGTGAGATGGGTGCTCGGCGAACAGCGCGCGCGCGCGCTTCGCGGCGCGAAGATGGAAGAGGTGATCTTCCAAGGATCGTCCGGCCGTCGCCCGGTAAACATCGCAGAAGTCTCGCTTCACTTCGATAACGATGACGGAGCGCTCGCCGTACCGTTCCGCGAAGTTGTGATCACCCGCCGGCTCAGCCGTTCCGGGGAGAGCGACTACCTGCTCAATAATTCGCCGTGCCGCCTGCGCGACATTCACGACATGGTGCGTGGAACCGGGCTCGGCGCGGACTCGGGCGTCGTCATCGAGAGCAGGATGATTGACGCGCTTCTCTCCGACCGCCCCGACGAGCGACGCGAGCTGTTCGAGGAAGCGGCCGGAGTCGGCCTGTATCGCGACCGCAAGCGCAGCACCGAAAGGCGGCTCGAGGAGACGGCCGTGGACCTCGGCCGCCTCGACGATCTCATTTCCGAAGTGCAGACGCAGGTGCGCTCGCTCGCCAGACAGAGACGACGCGCGGAAAAGCACGTCGAGCTGATGAAGCGCCGCTTTACCGTGGAAGTGGCGCTCGCCGCGCGCGAGATGGATGCGTGGCGCGGAGAGCTGGAACACCTCGAGACTCGTGTAGCGCAGTTGCGCCAGGAAGCGCCAGCGGCGGAAGAGAGTGTAGCGGCGGCCGAAGCTGCGCGCGACGGCGCCCACGGCACGCGCGCTGCGGCCGAGGCGCGCCGCAGTGAGCTCGCGCGGCTTGCAGCGGAGCAGCGCGAGAGCACGCAGCAGCTCCGGGCTGAGATCGCCGTCGCCGAGGAAAGGCAGCGCAACGCTGTGGCGCGACGAGAGCGCGCCGAGCAGGAGCGACGCGATGGAGATTCGACGGTCGAGCGCGTCAGTGAGGATTTCGAGCGCGCGGTCGCGCACCGCCAGCAGCTCGAGACGGAGCTCGCGCTCGCGAACAGTTCGCTCGCGGGACACGTGGTAGAGGAAGAAGCGGTGCGGACTGCTCTTGCCGCCGCGCGTGCCGCGGTGGAAACCGCCGAGCGCGCCGCGCGAGAGATGCGCGAGCTGGCACATCGTCATGCTCTCGATCGGCAGACGACGGAGCGGGAGCTCAGCGAGCTCGCGACTCGCCGCGCCGCGCTGGTGGACGAGCAAGCGCAGCTCTCCGACACTGAAGCAGCCGTACGTCGGGAGCTCGCCGAGGTCGAGGAGGCGCTCAGTGTGGCGCGCGACCGGAATGCGCTCCTCAACGCCGAGCTTGCATCGGCACTCGCCGCGGTGCGCGCGGCGCGCGACACCGACTCCGGCGCGCGCTCGTCGTTGCTTCGCGCAGAAGAGGCGCAGACCGCGCTGGAGAGCAAGCTGAACGCGCTCGAAGGACTGGAGCGCGAGAGGGTCGGGCTGGCGCCCGCGGCCGCGAAGCTCCTCCGCGAGCGCGATCGCTTCGGGGAAGGAAGCGTCATTGGCCCGCTCAGCGATTTCATAAGCACCGAAACAGAAGCCGCGTCGCTCGTGGAAAGATTCCTTGGCGCCACCGTGCACGCCGTGCTGGTGCGCGATCGCAATGCGGCCGAAGAGATCCGTGTGTGGCACGCCGCGACGAATCCTGGACCGCTGCTGCTGCTTCCGGCCGACTCGTTGTCGTCGAATAGCGATGACGGAGACGGCGACGACGATCTGTCGCGTCTCGTTCGCTCCGAGTCCCCCGCCGCCCACTGGGTCCGTACACTGCTCGGCCGCGTGAAGGCGATCGACAACGGCACCGGATTCGTGGATGCCCGCGGCGCGATCTGGCTTCCCGCGAATGTCGCGGGGCCGGGTCCGCTGAGGCGACGCGCCGAGATCGGTGAATCGCGCCGCGCCCTCGTGGACGCGAGGAATGCTCTCGCCGGCGCCGCGGCGGCGGCGGACACGATTCGCGCCCAGCTGCACGCCGCCGAACAGAACGCCGCTCAGGCACAGGATGCGGCACACGTCGCTTCGCGCGAGGCCGCCGAGCGCGAGGACCATTTCACGGCCGTCACACGCAGGCATCACCGCGCGCTGAAGGAAGCCGGCGATGCGGTAGCGCTGCTCGAGCGACTTGCCGCACGCGAGCTCTCGCTCACGGAGAACATCGCGCGCGTCGCACAGTCAATTTCCGAAAAGGAATCGGGAGTGGCCCGGCTCGATTCCGCGGTCGCAGAAGCGCGCCGCCGTCTCGCCGAGACGGAGACGCGGCAGGACGAAGCGCGGGACCGTCGCACTGCGAGCCAGGTGGCGAGCGCGCAGGCGCAGGCGCGACTCCAGGTTGCGGGCGACAGGGAGCGGCACCTGCACGAGGAATACTCGACCGCCAATGCCCGTCTCGAGTCGCTTCAGTCAGAGCTTAGCACTCTGTCGGCGGCGGACGGCCAGCTCGCGCAGCAGCTGGCGAGCTGGCAGCTTGACCTGGAGGGCCGCCAGGCGACGCTCGAGGGTTCGGAGACGCGACTCGCAAACACCGAGCTGGCGGTGAAGACGGCCGACGAGAATCTCGAGTCGGCGGGGCATGCACTGACAGAGATCAGGCATCGCGCGACCGGCCTGAGCGACGACCTGCATGCATCGGAGCTGCGGTTCACCGAGCTGTCGGGTCGTCGCGCCGCGATTCGAGGGCGGCTCGAGACCGAATGGCGGAAGCCGCTCGAGGAGCTGCTGGACGAGTCGCCGCAGATCGAGCTGGACGACGACGCGCTGCGGGCAGAGGCAGTGCAGCTGCGCGAGCAGCTGGACACGCTCGGCCCGGTGAATCCGCTCGCCATCGAGGAGCACGAGGAGGAGCAGAAGCGCCTCGAGCTTCTGACGTCGCAGCGTACCGACCTTGCCCAGGCAAGGCTGTCGTTGCAGCAGGCCATGCGTGAGATAGATACGACTGCGCGCGAGCTGTTCCTCGCGATGTTCGTACAGGTCCGCGAGAATTTCAAGAAGATCTTCATGACACTGTTCGACGGGGGCGAGTGCGACCTCCGTCTGGAGAACGCGGAATCACCGCTCGAGGGCGATATCGAAATCCACGCGGCACCGCGCGGCAAGAAGACGCAGCGGATTCACCTGCTCTCGAGTGGAGAGAGGGCGCTTGTCGCGCTGTCGCTCCTCTTCGGCATCTTCCTCACGAAGCCGAGCCCGTTCTGCCTCCTCGACGAAGTGGATGCGCCGCTCGACGACGCGAACATCGGCCGGTTCGTCCGGATGCTGAACGAATTCAAGAGCAACACGCAGTTCATCGTCATCACTCACAACCCACGGACCACGACCGAAGCCGCAGACGCGGTCTACGGCGTGACGATGCAGGAGCCGGGCGTCTCGTCGCTCGTGAGCGTCCACATGCGCGGAGCCGCCGTTGACGAAGCGATCGCCGGCAATCTTCGCGCAACCGAGCCGGTTGCGGCGCTGAGCGCCTGACATGCTCGTCGTGATGCAGCACGGCGCGGGCTCCTCCGAGGTCAACCGCGTCGTCGAAGTTATCGGTGAGATGGGCTACGAAGCCCGTCCGATGCCGGGCGCCCAGCGAACCGCCATCGGGGTCGTCGGCAACGATGGGCGAGTGAACGCATCACGTCTCGCAGCGCTACCGGGCGTGCAGGAGATCATCCACGTCACTCAGCCCTACAAGCAGGTCTCGCGCGAGTGGCGGCCCGAGAGCACTGTCGTGACCATCGCCCCCGGCGTCTCGTTCGGAGGGAATGACATTCCCATCATCGCGGGACCATGCTCGGTGGAATCGGAGGAGCAGATTCTGGAGTCGGCGCGCGCCGTCCGCGCAGCGGGGGCGACAGCGCTTCGCGGCGGAGCATTCAAGCCGCGGAGCTCGCCGTATTCCTTCCAGGGACTCGGCAAGAAGGGACTCGAGCTGCTCAATCTCGCCCGCCGCGAGACCGGCCTGGCGATCGTGACGGAAGCGATGGACAACGAGGGCGCGCACCTCGTTGCCGAAGTCGCCGACTGCATCCAGATCGGTGCGCGCAACATGCAGAATTATTCGCTGCTCAAGACGGTGGGCAGAATCGGCAAGCCCGTGCTGCTGAAGCGCGGCATGGCGGCGACGATCACCGATCTTTTGCTGAGCGCGGAGTACATCCTCTCCGAGGGCAACCCGCAGGTGATTCTCTGCGAGCGCGGAGTACGCACCTTTGATCCGTCAGCCCGCAACATGTTCGATATCACGGCGATTCCGACGGTGCACAAGCTCTCGCACCTTCCAATCGTCGGCGATCCGAGTCACGGAACGGGTATTCGCGACAAGGTTACCCCGATGGCGCGCGCGGCACTCGCCGCAGGCGCTGACGGCATTCTCGTCGAGATGCATCCGCATCCCGACAACGCTCTCTCGGACGGAGCGCAATCGCTCTATCCCGACCAGCTCGTCACGCTGATCAAGGAGCTTCGCGCCGTCGCAGCCGCGATCGGGCGCCGCATCACTCCGGTAGTAGACTCCCGGCGTGACGCCGCTCCGGATCCATCCACAACCGGAACCGAGAGGGCAGCAGCGGGTACGCATTGAGATGAAGACATGCATCGCAGCGATCATCGCTATCGTGGCCGCCGGTGGCGTTCAGGCGCAGTCACCCGACGCGGTGATGGACCGCGCGGTGAAGGCATACTCGGAAATGAGCAGCGTTCGCGCCGAGTTCAGGCAGACGATCACCAATCCGCTCACCGGAACGACGTCTACGTCGCGCGGCGTGATGCTCCGCAAGGCGCCGAACCTCCTGTCCATCAACTTCACAGACCCCAGAGGCGATCGGCTCGTGGCCGACGGAAAGTCGGTGTGGGTGTATCTGCCGAGCAGCGCGCCCGGACAGGTGTTACGGATGCCGGCCAGCGGCAACAACTCACTGGCGATGGTCGATCCCGCCGGAGTGTTCCTCTCGTCTCCGTCGAGCCGCTACACCATGAGCACTGGGGGAACGGCGACGATCTCGGGCCGGAAGGCAAACATCGTGTTACTCGTGCCGCGCAAATCGAACAACGCGTTCAGCCGCGCCAAAGTCTGGGTGGACGTCACGGACGATACGATCCGCCAGTTCGAGGTGGTGGACGCCAACGGGCTCACGCGAATGGTGACGATCACGAAGCTTCAACCGAACGCACCGATCGGCCGCGGCGAGTTCAGCTTCACTCCGCCGAAGAATGCGCGAGTGCTGGATTCGTCGGCGCTTTCAGGCATGTAGGAGCCTCAGCGCACGCGCGCAAAGGACTATCGGAGCAACAGCAGCTTCCTCATCTCCTCGACCTGGCCCCGGTCCGTGCCTCGGCGAGCGGCCATTTCCAGCGCGGCGAGCGATAGCCGCTTGTAGACGGCGCGCGCCTCGGGGTCGCCGCGGAGCGCCGCGAGATGGCGCATCACAGTGTCGGCGTCTCCGCGCACTACCGGGCCCGTGAGCGCATCGAAAGGCGCGGTGTCGGCGATGTTCGAAACGGCCCCCTCCATCAGACTGTGCACGGCCTGCTGCGCGCTGCGCTCCGGGATGCCAAGGCCCCGCAGGAGATCACCGGCAAGTGAAGCGAGCACCACCGGAAAATTGGAGCTCATCACAGCGGCGGCGTGATACACGCTCTTTCCACCTGCCGGGATCTCGAGAGTGCGCGCCCCGACATGGCCGGCCAGGCGGCGCGACGTCGCTCTCGCCTGATCGTCGCCGTCTATTCCGATCCATGCACGCTTCAGCAGCTCCAGCGCCCTCTCAGGATTGGCGAATGGAACGAGCGGATGAAAAGTCCCGCCACTCAGGCCGATCTCCTGCAGCCGGGGGATCAGCTCCGGCTCTGCGCCGCCGGATGTGTGCAGGATCACTGTCCCAGACGCGATCCTGCCGCGGCCAGCCGCGCCGCGCTCGGCAATCAGCTCCGACAGAGCGGCGTCTATCTGGTCGTCGCGTACGGCGACGATGACTGTGTTGGCGTTGGCGATAGACGGCGGAAGCGCGCCACTCGACGTCGTCCATCCGGAAGGCCGCCTGCCATGCAGGCCGAGCACGTCCACCCCGGAGGCGCGAAAGGCGCGGAACAACCCGCGCCCTACCTGACCGGCCCCGATGATCAGGACCCGCTCGGTCACTCGCCGACCGGCGCGCGCTGCTGTCGCTGCTGCTGCTGCCGGGACAGCGCGCGCTGAAGCAGCACCTGCTGCGATGTGGCGCCCATCGTCAGCTCGAGGGCCGTCGCGATCGCGCGGTCATGCGCAACCCGCTGCTTGAACTCCGCCTCGGGACCGAATACGTAACGCGCAATGTCGTAGCTCAGTAGCTGGCGTACAACCGGCGCCGACTCGTCGTAAATGCCGCGATCCATCACCACTCCGCGCGCGACCATCCTCTTCCAGACTTCGTCGAGCATTTGCTGCGTCACCGTGAATTGCGGCGACGCGACTCCGTGCCTGGCCTTGAGATTGAGCGCGTAATCAGTGAGCGCGTCCCGGAACTGCCCGACCTTTCGGCCGAGCACCGACTGCAGCTGGCGAACAGCATCGGAATATACGCTGTCGCTCTCGATCACGTCCGGAGTGATGCCTCCACCGTCGTACACAATGCGACCCGACGCGGTGCGGTAGCGCCTGCGGTCCTCTCCGGCAGGCGGCGTGTCGGAATCGTCCCGCACGAGGCGCTTGCTTATGGACCTGCCCGACGGCGTATACCATCTCGCGGTCGTGATCTTGAGACCACCTTCCTCGCCCAGCAGGATGATGGACTGCGCGCTTCCCTTCCCGTACGTGGATTCTCCGACGATCACCGCACGGTCATGGTCCTGCAGCGCGCCGGCGACGATCTCGGCGGCGCTGGCGCTCTTCTCGTCCACGAGAACCGTGAGCGGCAGCTTCGGCCAACGCTGGCTGGTGCTGTCGGTGTAGACGCGATTGGCCTCCGGCGTACGCCCCTTCAGAATCACGATCTTCTGCCCTCTGCCGAGGAAGAGATCGGCGACGCTGGTGCCCTGCTCGAGCAGACCGCCCGGGTTCGATCGGAGGTCCAGGATGAGCGACTTCGCGCCGCGCGAAAGGAGGGCGTTGACACTGCGCGTCATCTCCCTGTCGGAAGAGTCGCTGAACGCCTTCAGGTCGATGTAACCGACACCGTTCGGCAGCATCGCCACGCGCCTCACTGCGCTCTGGTGCAGCGGCTTCCGGAGCAGCGTAAGCGGAATTAGCGCGACAACGCCCGGCCGCTCAATGCGCATGGCGACCGACGTTTCAGGCTTTCCGCGGAACGACTTCATTGCCTCTTCGAGCGTCCATCCATGGGTTGTGCGCCCGTCCACCTCGACAACGCGATCGCCCGGCTGAATGCCCGCGCGCTCGGCCGGACTGCCGGATGTCGGCGCAACGACGACGATCCACCCATCGCGCACGTCCACCTGGACGCCGACCCCCGCGTAGTTGCCCGTCGTCGTCTCGTTCAGGCGTCCGAGCTTCTCCGGCGCAAGGAGCGATGTATACGGATCCTCGAGCTCATACAGCATTCCATCCACGGCCATCCTGTACATGGACGGTGCGCCGATGGAGTCCACGTAATTCCGGTAGATCTGGGTGAACACCTCGTCGAACAGCCGCGCAGCCTCGGCTCGCGTCGTGAACGCGCCGGCGCGTGTACCGTGCTGGAGGAGCCAGCCGCCGGTCACGAGGGACAGGAGGAGGAGCGCTCCGGCGGTGATTGTGCGGGACCGTAATCCGGGCTTGATGTCGAGCATCAGCTTTCTTTCGCCAGCATGGAAAGACTCTCAGGCAAATTCCGCGCGAGCGATTCCACGACACGGGCGTGAACGGCTTCAGGGGCGCCGCTTCCATTCACGCGCACAATCTGCCCGCACTCCGGATGCTCTCTCTGCCAGTCGTCGCCGATAAAGCGGGAGAACGCCGATTCCACCCGCGCGTGGAACTCGGCTCCCGAGGCTTCGATCCTGTCGTGACCTCCGCGGGCTGAAGCGCGCACGAGTCCCTCCGTCGCCGGTACATCGAGAACCAGCGTCAGGTCGGGCACTAGCCCCCCGGTCGCGAGCGAGTTGGCGAGGCGGATCTCATTCTCCGCGAGCCCTCTCCCGTCAACCTGGTAGGCATATGTTGAAAGGAAGAACCTGTCCATGAGTACAACTACACCACGGGCGAGCGCAGGGTCAATCTCTTCGCGGACGAGCTCAGCCCGGGATGCCATGAACAGCAGGGCCTCGGCTTCGGGCGAGATTCGCCGCACCGGGTCGAGCAGGATCGCCCGGATCGCGTCGCCAAGCGCGGTGCCCCCCGGTTCGCGGAGCGTGAGGACCTCGAATCCGGCCGCGCGCAGACGGCCGGCGAGGAGACGCAGCTGCGTCGTCTTGCCGGCGCCTTCGGAGCCCTCGAATACAATGAGCTGCCCGTTGCGCACGGTCGGAGGCGTCAGGACAGTGTGATGATCGAGCTCGTCGCGCCCTTTTTCATGCCTTCCATGATCCAGTTGTTCACCTGGAACATGACCTTGTCGAAGTTCTCCTGCGCGGATATGGCCTGCTGATAAACCGGGTTTGTCTGTACCTTCGACAGCAGGTCGTCGAGCTGCTGTTCCATCTCCGCCGCAGGATGCTCTCCGCGCTGGATGAGCTGCTGCGCGTCCATGCGGATCTTCTCCATCTGCTGAAGAATCGTCACCGCCTCGCGATCGCTGTTGAGCACATCGCTCGAACGCTTCACCGCCTGGTATTCGGGGCTCTGTCCAATCACGCGTCCCAGATCGCGTGCCTTTTCTTCCAGCATCAATTCTCCGTTATTCATTGACTCGTCAGATGCGCGACGCGAACACGAATCGCTCGCGCCCGGTGAGGTCAAGCCTCACGCCGATACCCTTATAACTGCCGTGCCTCATCATCGTCTCGGCGACGAGCGACGCACGCCGCTCATCGACTTCGAGCGCCAGAATGCCGCCCCGGACGAGAATGCGCGCGGCGTCGCGAACGATCACCGTCGTCGCCGACATTCCGTCGTGCCCACTCGCGAGCGCGATGGGCGGCTCCCAATCGCGAACGCTTGCCGGGAGCGCATCGAGCTCGGAGAACGCGATGTACGGCGGGTTCGATACCACGACGGCCGCTTTCACACCCCGCACCGGGGCGAGAAGCGAGCCATGACGCAACTCCACCGCGGCGCGAAGCACACCAGCCGCTCGCGAGACATTGGCGCGCGCAACCTCGATCGCGTCGAGCGAGACGTCGGTAGCGATGACGCGGTCGAACCGGCCCTCGCTCGCCAGCGACAGCGCTATCGCGCCCGAGCCCGTGCCGATGTCGATTGCCGTTCCCCATGTGCCGGGCCCTGGTTGCATCGCTTCCATGCGCTCGAGCACCTCTCCGACGAGAACTTCGGTCTCGGGCCTCGGAATCAGCACGCGCTCGTCAACGCCGAGATTGAGTTTGCGGAAGGAAGCGCACCCTACCGCATAGGCGAATGGCGCGCCGCCCGCGAGCTTTCGCGCTGCATCCTGCGCGGTCGTCGCGAGCTCGCGGTCAATGCTGGCTTCACGATTCATCACCGGCCACGACCGCGGAACCTCCAGCAAGGCGGCGACGATGTCGGTGGCGACCCTGCGCGGGTCGGTGATTCCGGCGAGCCGGAGAGTTGCCGTCAGCTCCTCGATCACGGTGAGTATCGTCGGATCGGCGTGGTACAACGGCTGAGTGCGCTGCATGACTCTATTCACCGAGCCGGTCCTCGACGTCCGCGCTGCGGAGCGCTTCGATCACTGGCTCGATGTCCCCGTCGAGGACCTTCGTGAGCTCGTGCATCGTGAATCCGATGCGGTGATCGGTGACACGGTTCTGCGGAAAGTTGTACGTGCGGATCTTGGCGGAACGATCGCCTGTGCCGACCTGAGTCTTGCGCATGCGCGAGCGCACCGCTTCCTGTTCGGCGAGTCGCGCATCGAGCAGTCGCGCGCGAAGAACCTCCATCGCCTTGAGCTTGTTCTGAAGCTGCGATTTCTGATCCTGCTGACTGACGACGATGCCGGACGGGATGTGGGTGATGCGGACGGCTGAGTCGGTGGTGTTGACGCTCTGCCCACCGGGGCCGGACGAGCGGAACACGTCGATGCGCAGATCCTTGTCCTCGATCCTGAGGTCAATCTCCTCGGCTTCAGGGAGAACCGCCACTGTCGCGGCGGAAGTATGGATGCGGCCCTGATTCTCGGTCACGGGTACGCGCTGCACACGATGCACGCCTGACTCCCAGCGCATCGTTCCGAATACGCCATCGCCCTTGACCTTGAAGACCACTTCCTTGACGCCACCCAGAGTGCCCTCGGAGAAGGAGATCATCTCGATCCGCCACCCGCGCTTCTCGGCGAAGCGGGTGTACATGCGATAGAGATCCGCGGCAAAGATAGCGGCTTCGTCGCCGCCCGTGCCGGCGCGTATCTCGACTATGGCGGGCCGGTCGTCGAGCGGGTCGTGCGGGATGATGGCGGGCTTGATCCGCTCCTCGAGCTCGGTGATGGACAACTTGAGGCGGGCCTCCTCGGCACGCGCCTCGGCGGCCATTTCCGGGTCGTCAGCAAGAGCGAGCTCGCGTACTTCCGCGAGCTCGTTCTCGTATTTCTGAAGGAGCCTGGCCATTTCCACGAGCGGGCCCAGATGGCGGTGCTCCCGGCCCAGCGCTGTCATGCGCTGGGCGTCCTTTACCGTCCTGGGATCGGAGAGCTGCCGCTCGACCTCGCCAGCGCGGTTGAGCGCGTCGGCGAGGCGATCCCGGAGACTCAGGTCTCAGGCGTCGCCGGTGCG
The DNA here is from genome assembly GCA_030647905.1 of Gemmatimonadaceae bacterium. NCBI lineage: Bacteria > Pseudomonadati > Gemmatimonadota > Gemmatimonadia > Gemmatimonadales > Gemmatimonadaceae > Gemmatimonadaceae bacterium. Next base: position 19,124 of record JAUSJA010000014.1, read on the forward strand.
GCGTCGCGGGTCTTGGTGGCGTACTTCTGACGGAAGCGCTCGACGCGGCCAGCGGTGTCCACCAGCTTCTGCTTGCCGGTGAAGAACGGGTGGCACTGCGCGCAGATGTCAGTATGTATATCAGCCTGCGTGGAGCGGGTCTGATAGGTGTTGCCGCAGGCGCACTTTACGGTCGCCGTGGCGTACACCGGATGGATGTCAGCTTTCATTTTGGCCCCTCTGTAATTGGCTTTGGTGCAGCTTGGAAATATCACCAGAAAAGGCCCGAGATTCAACTGTGCCGGGATGAATGTGTCCAGCACGGATAGAAATGTCCCCGTTCTTACACGGATAGAAATGTCACCCTGGTGAGGGTTCAGTTTGTGTCCGTCTTGCCAGTGCTTCTGCTATCTCCATCGCGGCGCGGAGTCGCCAGGGATGATTTGCCCGGGGTCTTTGTGGTTCGCTCCGTGGTGCCCGTGCGCGGGGAAGCTCGACTCGCTTGGCAGCGATGTGCTCCTCCCAGGGGAGTGCGTACTCGATTCCCGCTCTCGACCGATAGACCACTCTCACGGCTCCATCCTCTGCGCTTCGCACGAAGACCCACGCTCTCTGTGGCATGTCGCGCCTGAGCTTAAGAGAGAAGAGCCTCGATCTGAAAGAGATCACCCCGTCCAGGCTCATTCGCCGCTTCTCTTCCAGGCACCAGGTGTCGGCCGTGTCCAGTGACTTGAGAAGCGGCAGGTGATAATCGGTGGAACTCTCCGGCCGGCGAGCAAATCGCGCATTGTGCGCCGGCAGATAAGTGGTCTCGAGGTATTCGTTCACTTCCTCGTGCGTCGAGATGCCCTTGAGCCTGAGCTTCTTGATCAGCCGGTCCTGATTCGTTCCGTGACTGCGCTCGACCCGCCCTTTCGCCTGAGGCGATGATGCCGCGATCAGTTCGATTCCAAGCCTCGAGCAGATACGGCCGAACTGGGTCGATTCGATCGACCGCTCGGGACGCGGCGAGTGGTAGAGGGTTTTCCAGTCGGTGTAGAGCGCCCTCGGCACTCCGTACTCGGATATCCACGCTCTCAGCACTCTCACCGCATCCCAGAAGGTTTCCTGAGCACCGAGTCGAGCCAGCATGGTGCCCGTCGCATCGTCGGTCATGGTCATCATGCACCCTGCCGGGCCACGACCCTCCAGCCAGTCGTGGAAGCTGCCGTCGAGCTGGACCAGTTCTCCGAAGTGTGCCTTGCGATCACGACGCCTCCGGTGAGGCTTCCTCTTTCTCCGCCGTGACCACAAACCCTCGGTGCGCATCCAGTCAGTCAGCGTCGAGATCGGGATCTCAATCCCTTCATCCTCGGCCAGATGCTCACTCAAAAGCGTCGGCCCAAAGCGTTGTCCTGGACCGGCTTCAGCCCGGCCGCCATAACGCTCGCGTACAAGCTCGATCACTCTCTCCCGCTCCTCGGTGGGGCGAGTGTGATTCGACCGACGCCCATAGCTGGCGTGAACCAGTCCTTTCGCTCCACCATGCCGGAACCGCCTCGTGAGCCTCTTTATCTGCCGTCCGCTCAAGCAGAGGAGTTCACCAGCTTCACGCGTCTTCAGCTCGCGGTCAACAACCCGTCTGATCACGCCCACCTTTACCAGATCCCGATCGCTCAATGTCATCCTCTCCAAGCTCCCTCCTCGCCAGAGGGAACATCTTGAAGGGTGACATTTCTATCCGCGAATCAGGGGGACATTATCATCCGTGTTCAACACTGTGCCGGGATGAATGTGCCGGGATGAACTATCTCGTGGTTCTTGCGTAGTTACCTGGCGAACACCTCTGCAACTGGCGTGATGCGAATGCGGTCGGGAGCGATGTTCAGCTTCCGCGCACCGATCACCTTGTCTTCGTCGAGCAGCTCCTGCGGTTTCTCTCCATCGTACTTGATCGGCGAGAAGGCGTCCGCGAGAAGCTGTTTCTTCAGCCCCTCGGCGTCCTTCGTGATTATCACCACCGAGAGATCGGTGGACGAGAGGTGCTTCTTCAGCGCACGATTCACGTCCTCGCGGGTGAGCTTCTCGAGCTGCGATCTCATGTAGCTCGTGTACTCGGGCATGCCATACCACTTCGAGTCGAGCGCGTAACCTGCCTGCTGGTCCTGCGTCTGCGTCATTACGTACACGTTCTTCATCAGGTACTGTCGCGCCGCCTGGAAATCCTCCTCCGACAGGCCGTTGCTGATCATCCTGTCCAGCTCGGCAATTCCGATGCGAAGAGACATGTGCGCGTTCTCCGGCACCACCGGCCGGATCCAGATCTCGAAGATCTGTCCGTGGCGGGCGATGTTGGCGTCGGGGAAGAACTGGAACATTCCGCGGGGGAACGCCTCGATGTAGGCGTAATCGCCGTAGTTGATGCCGCGGATGCCGCGAATGCGGTCGTACAGCTTTCCGGTGGACATGCGGTGCTCGCCCAGCCACGCGCGCGCAACGTTCAGCGCCGCGAAGTCGGGGTGGGTGCGGGTGACCGCGATCGGAAGACCGAATGAGATAGCCGTTGCGCGCGTGTCCTTCTCGATGATCTCGACGTCCAGTCCCTTCGGCCGCGTGCCGGCCAGCGCGGCGTGCGTCGTCGGCGCGGGCGTGCCTGACGGGAGCGTCGCCAGCGCCGCGCGGAGCTGACTTACCTGCGCGTCGGAGATGTCGCCGTTCACGGCCATCGTCAGGTTGCCATCCGTGTACTGGTCGCGGATGAAGCTCTTCACGTCGTCGAGGGTGATGGACTCGATGCCCGACACGGTACCCACGACGGGATGAGCGTACGGAGTGCCGGCAAAGATGTTGGTCTGAAGACGCTCCTTGCCCAGCTCCTCCTCGTTGTTCGCGATGAGATCCTGAATGAGCGAATTCCGAAGTCCGTCCTTGTTCCGCCTGAAATCCTCCTCGCGGAATCCCGGATCGAGCAGCATCGGGAGGGCAACCGTGACGAAGCGGTTCCAGTTGTCCCTGTGGATCGCGCCGGTGAATGTCGTCATCTCCTTGTCCACCTGGCCGCCGAAGCTGCCCGCCACCGGGTAGAGTGCCTTGTTGATCTCGTCGAGCGTCATCGGCTTGGAGCCGGCGCCGGATATCATGCGCGCGGAGAGCGCGGCGAGACCTTCCTTCCCCGCGGGATCGCTGGCCGAGCCGACGTTGAACAGCATCTTCATGCGGAGCTGCGGGAGCGGCGTCTTCTGAACGATGACCTTCGCCATCGAGATCGACCGGGCCTGGATTCCGCCGGCAACCATCCACGGCGCGGTATCCCGGGGCTTGCCGGGCGGAGTCATCGTCTTCGTGGACGTCGCCATCGAGCCGGCAGGCGCAGCGGCGATCGCGAACGACGAGATCTTCGGAATGCTGCTGATGGCGGCCGGGAGAGTTGCGCTCGACACCGTGGCGACGACAATGTTGTTGTCCACGAAGTACGTGCGCGCAGCGCGGCGCAGGTCCTGCGGCGTCAGCGCGTCATACAGTGCGTAAGCGCGATTGATCGTGTTGTAGGACCGGCTGTAGCGGACGAACCGCGTGAGAGTAGATGCGATGCGGTCGGTGTTGTCCAGCGACCTCACGAACGAATACCGCGCGTTGGACTTCGCTTCGGCCAGCTGCGACGCCGATACGAGCGAGGCCTTCGCTTGCGCGATGGTCTTCAGTATCTCGTCGCGGACATAGACGACGTCCTCAGGCTTCTTCACGCGGGCGAAGATCGTGAACAGCTCGGGATCGGCGTTGCTGGAGTTGTTGGCGCTGAACCCGTCCACCTTCTGCTCGCGCTGGACGAGCTTCTTGTAGATGTCCGACGTCGGGCCGAACCACAGGTTCGCCACGAAATCGAGCGCCGCGTTGTCGTTGCTGACCTCCGAGAACGCCGGATTGTGGAAGGACACCGCGAGATACGGAAGTGTCGGGCTCGACCAGCTCACGTGCGCGTACTTCGGGCCCTTCCCCGCCGGCTCCTGCGGAATCGCCGCCTTGTAGCTGCCGCGCTCCCACTTGCCCCAGTACTTCTGGACGAGCGGCATCACCTGCCCGGGAGTGACGTCTCCGGCGACGATTATCGTCGTGTACTCCGGCCGGTACCAGCGCTTGAAAAACTCCTTCGAGTACTGGAACTGGTTCGGCATGTCCTCGATGTCCCTGATGAAGCCCATCGTGGTGTGCTTGTACGTGTGCGTCGTGAATGCGCTGTCGCGGATGGCCTCGAAGAGTTTCGATGTCGGGTTAGCCGAGTTCTTGTTGTACTCGCCGAGAACGGCCCGGGCCTCCGTCTTGAATTCAGCTTCGGGATACTGGAGGTTCTGGAAGCGGTCGGCCTGAAGGGCCAGCATCGCCTCGAGGTCTTCCCTGGCGAAGGTGATGTAGAAGTTGGTGAAGTCGTCGGTGGTGTACGCGTTCTCGCGCGCGCCGGCCTTCGTGAGGATGCGGCTCATCTCCTCCTGGGTCTGGTTCTTCGTGCCGCGGAACATGATGTGCTCGAAGAAGTGCGCGAAGCCCGATTTGCCCGGCTCGAACTCGTTGCGCGATCCCGTCTGCACCGGAATCTGGAGCGAGACGATGTTCGGGAATCCCGTGGGAACGATGACGACCTTGAGGCCGTTGGGGAGCGTCCGCTCCGTTGCCTTGAACGGCAGAATGTCGCGCGACGCGGCTGCGACCTGGGCAAGGGCCGACCGCATTGCGGGCATCGCAGCGGTGAATGCCAAAGCTGCCATTGCAGCCGTGGTGAAACGACGATGAGTCATGGGATTGTCCGTTGGCTGGTTGTGTCCGACGCCTTGAATACCCGGTCCGGGGCCGATGTTGCCACACCTAGATTTACCTCGACGGGGCCTCGTAGACCACCCTGCCCCCGACTACCGTCATGAGGACGCGGGCGTCGCGTATCGCCGGGCCTGGTATCCGCGCGATGTCCCCGTCGATGAGAACCAGGTCGGCGAGCTTGCCGCGCTCGAGTGACCCCTTGATCGCGTCCTCGAATGAAGCGAACGCTCCATTGATCGTATATGCGCGAAGCGCGTCCTCCACTCCGATCTTCTGCTGGGGGATCCACCCATCGGGGTTCCTGTCGTCGAGCGTGCGCCTGGTGACCGCGGCGTAGATCCCCTCGAGTGGAGTCGGTGGCGCGACGAACCAGTCGCTGCCGAACGCAAGGCGCGCTCCGGCGTCGCGCAGCGATCTGAAAGCGTACGTCGTCCGGCTGCGCTCGTGACCGATCACCTTCTCCGCCCACCGGCCATCGTCGATCGCGTGATACGGCTGCATGCTGGGAATCACCCCCAGCTCAGCGAAGCGCGGAATGTCGCGCGGAGCGAGATGCTGCGCGTGCTCGATGCGAAAGCGCCTGTCGCGCGGCCCGTTCTCCTTCATGACGCGCTCGAAGATGTCGAGCTGCGTACTGATCGCGCGATCTCCGATCGCGTGCACGATGAGCTGCAGACCGGCCTTGTCGCCTTCCGATGTCCATCGGTAAAGGTCCTTCTCGGTCTCCACGAGAAAGCCGGAATCCTTCGGCGTGTCGGTGAACCGCGCGAACATCGCGGCGGTGTGCGATCCAAGAGAGCCGTCTACGAATCCCTTCAACCCTCCAATCCGGACCCACGCGTCACCCTTTCCTCTTTTCGAGACCGTATCACGAAGACGCTCCCACTGCGCGATCGGCGTCACCGCGTAGATGCGGGTGATGAGAGACTTCGCCGCGTTCGCGCGCTCGAAAGTCGCGAGATCCTCGAAGGTCCCCATGTTCTGCACCGACGTCACCCCGCGCTCCGCGACGTACCGCATCGCCGCCGCCAAAGCACGGTCATTCAGGTCGGCGGAGCGGGGCGGCTCGGCGGCGCCGACGTACGACTCGGCGTTGTCCTTGAAGATGCCGGTCGGCTCGCCGGCTGCGTCGCGCACGATGGTTCCGCCATCGACGTCAGGAATTGCACGCGTGACCTTCGCGGCGGCGAGCGCGGCGCTGTTGGCGAGCGCCATGTGGCCGTCAAGGCGCGAGACCCACACGGGATTATTGGGTGTGACCGAGTCTATCCAGTCGCGCCGCGGGAGCTCCCCACCCCATTGCTGATGATCCCAGTCCCCGCCGGTGATCCACGTTCCGGGAGTGATCGTCGCGGCGTACGCCTTGATGCGGGCGACGAACTCGGCAGGCGTCTTTGCGTCACGGAGCTGCACCGACGCAAGCCGGAACCCGCCGTCAACGAAGTGCACGTGCGAATCGATGAATCCTGGAGTGACGAATCCGCCCTTGGCGTCTATCACTCGCGCCGAAGGAGCGGAGCGGGCCAGCTTGGCGATCTCCGCGCTGGATCCAACAGCGATGATGCGGTCACCGCTCACGGCCACACCCGAAGCCCATGGCTGGCGAGGATTCGCTGTCCACACGCGCGCGTTGACGATCGCGAGGGTCACATCGTTTCGTTGTGTCATGGTGGTGGCGCAGGCGTCGAGCGTGAGGATTGCGGCCGCGACGGCGAGTACGACACGGGCGCGCGCATGCGTCGTCATGCGCCGTCCGGCGTGGAGTCATGACGTGCGGTCACGGCGAGAAGCGCGGCGACGACGCCAAGATGCAATGGCAGCGCGAGCGCGATCACGTCCCCGTTGACCTGGTAGAACGACGGCAGAATCTGGAGCACGAAGCCGAGCACCGACAAGCCGGCGATGATCCGGGCCATGCGGAGCGTGGAATGCAGTTTCTTCGTGGCATCGGCTGAGCCAATACCTCTCCGGATCCATATCAGGCGGACGAGCAGCACCGCGAGCACGAGCGACAGCGAATTCAGCTGTAGCACATTCTCGTTTCTGTAGCTGTACAGGTGGTCGGTGAACGCCCACAAGCCGGCGAGCAGCGTTCCTCCAAGTCCGGCGACGAGGCTCCATGCCGCGGCGAGCGCAAGAAGTCCGGCGCTGCGCCCATCGCGCGCACCGAACCGCCATATCCCGAATCCGAGAATGAGAATGGCGCCCGCGATCGCGAGATATCCAGCCATGCCTCGCCGTACGCGTGTGTCCTCGGGAGGACGCGTCGCCTGCACCAGCACGCGCTCGCCGATAACCAGCGGTACGGAACCCGCCGCGCCAGCGATTCTTATGGACCTGAACTGAACCATCATCCTTACCGGCAGGAACATCTCATTCCACGCGCTGATCGGGCGATCCACCGGCTCGCCCAGTCCCATCATGGTCCCTGTGAAGATGGGCCAGTCATCCTGCGTCAGTCGCGACGTATGAAAACGATACGTGGTGTGTGTCGGGATTCTTTCGGAGGCCGTCCTGATCGCGCCGCCCAGCGCGGCGTCGAGCGCATCGCGGACGCGGGTCGAACAGTTGTCGCGAAAATAGTCGTAGTGGTAGTAGCGATTCTCGGGGCGGACATTCCACGCCACGAACTCTGCCAGGCGCTGTCGCTGGTCCGGCCTGAAATTCAGCTCCTGAACCCACACGGTGCGATTGGCTCGGCGATACGCTTCTATGGTCTCGCTCATGTCGAACGCTCCCATCGAGTAACGCATGCGTCCCTGGACGAAGCGCGGGACGAAATCCTTGTCTGCGAAGTCGAACAGGCCCCAGTGATATGCGATGTCGGTGCCGTTCGCAGCGTCATGGATCCAGATCGCGTTATGGCCGAACTTCTCCCACACCTGATCGCCGTGCCCCATGGTCAGGAGATAGATCGTCAGCTGCGAGCCGGGCGCCCTGGCCGCGGACGCAGCGGCAGACGCAGGGACCGGCTTGCCTTCAGACATAGAGGGGGGCTGCGCGCCAGCACGGAGAGAAAGAGCGGAGATCGCGATGGCCGCCAGAAAGGCGTGCTTCACAAGCGGATCTCGCGGCCCTCTTCAGCTGACTTGTAGATCGCCTGCATCACCGCCATCACTTTCAGCTGATCCTCGGGCGGCTCATACTCCGCTTCTCCTCGCAAGACCGCAACGAAGTGCGTGAGCTCGGCGCGGTATGACTGGAGGAAAACGCTTTCTCTCGCTGCAGCTCCCGTCGGGGAAACGTTGGTCGGCCGGCCATTGAGCTCCTTCACGACACGCAGCGGCGACAGGCGCGCACTGCCGCGAGTCAAGATCACCTCGAACCACCACCGCTCGTCCTGCCCAACGTACGCCCACGACACGTCAATGCTCAAGCTCATGCCGTTGGCGCACTCGAGATGCACGAGCATCATGTCCTCGACGGATCCGGGCCGCGTCTTGTCCATGTGCGCCGTGACCCGTGTTGGCTCGGGAAAATCGGCGAGCCACAGCGCGAGGTCGAGGAGCGGGTATCCGTACTCGAGGAACGCGCCGCCGCCGGCCTCCGCCTTGTTGTATCGCCAGCCCTGCACCGACCGGAACTGATACTGGCCGGCGCGCATCCCGATGACGCGGCCGAGCTCGCCGCCCTGGAGAAACCGGCTCAGCTGCTGCACATCGCTGCGGAAGCGATGGTTGTTGCCGACGACGACCTTGCGCTCCGCGGCCTTCGCCGCGGTGAGGATGCGAGTCACTCCCCCCGACGTGAGCGACAACGGGCGCTCGCAGATCACGTGTACCTTCTGCTTCAGAGCGCGAAGGACGTGCGGCTCGTGGAGATGATTCGGCGTCGAGATCACGACGGCATCGAGCTCATCCGAATCGAGCAGCTCATCAATGTCGGTGAAGATGTCGGGTACGCCGAGCCGCTGCGCGAGCGCGCCCGCCTTCGGGCCGTCGTTGTCGCAGATCGCCACGAGCCGCGCGCCGCGAATGCGCGACAGAACCGGCAGGTGAGCCAGCTGCGCTATCGCGCCCGCGCCGACGAGGCCAATCCTGATGTCCGAGCTCACCGAATCATCCGCTGATGCGCCCCACTGTCGTTCCCTGATAGTACGTGGTGAGGATCGTCCTGTAATCCTGTCCCGCGCGAGCACGTCCGATTGCGCCCCACTGACACATTCCGATGCCGTGTCCGTAGCCACCGCCGCGAAGGACGAGCCGCGATATCGCGCCTGCCCCGTCGGAGGTCGTTTCGGCCGTGAAATATGTGCTGTTGAGAAGACTGCCGCTCGGCGTGCGCAGAATGAACCGCACGTCGTTTCCGCGCACGACGTAGTTGCCGCGCTCAGCCTGAATGGAAACCGCGGCGATGCGGTCGGAAGCGGTCCTCCCCTGGATTCGAAGGCCCGTGATCCTTCCGAGCGAGAGACGGGCGGCACTGCTGTTCGCGGATACCGATGGCTCCGAACCAGCCGTCACCGAGCCCAGGTACTTCTCGAGAGTGCTCTGGAGCTGATCGCCTTCGAACGTCGCCGTCCAACGGAACCGCGGAGACGGATCACAATAGTACGAATCGGTTCCCGGAATGCGGTCGCTGACCGGACGCAGATAGGGCTGATTCGGCTGGCGCCACCATACTTCCTGCACCTCGGCAGTGCTTCCGCCACAAGTGGAGTGATACGGCGTATTGATTATTCGGCCGCCGTAGCGGAGCACCATGCCACGCGTGGACTCGACGGCGGCGTCGCTGATCGGCTTCTCGGCGTCTACTCCGCCATAGACCTGGTCCTGTACTGACGCAAACATGTCGAAACCGCGGCTACCCGACTCGGCCATGTGGATGTACGTGTAGCTTCGCGCCGCTACCGCCTGAGCTTCGACCGCCGCTTCCTCGCCGGGCTTGCGGTCGCCGATCTCGAGAGGAACGACGCCGCGGAGATACGACTCCACCCCGAGACGGTTCACGACGAGGAGTCCGCCGTTGCCGGGGGTGATCATCAGCTCGCCGCGATAGCGTTTGCCTTCGTAGGTCACGTAGGATCCCGGCGTAATGGCACGAACGAGGAACGGTCCCGAATGTCTCGACGTCACCGAGCCGTTGTCGCGCAGCGCCACCAGTTGTCCGCCGCGCATCCGCACCGTCATCGTTTTGCCGGGATTGCCACGCGTCACGAGATTGGTGCTGTTGCGACTGTAGATGCGCCACGAGCCGGTACCTCCAACGCTTGGCCTCTGCGCGGACGTGGACAGCGCGATTCTCACCGGCTGGTCGCCATCGTCCACGGATATGTCTTCCGCGCGCCGAGGCAGCACAGAAGCGCAGGCAGCGGCACCGGCCACGGCGATGAAGAGCAATTTACGCACGGGCGTACCTCATCGCGTCCTCGAGACGATCGAGTGTCTCATCCACTTCGGCGTCGCCGTGCGACGCCGACATGAACCCGGCCTCGAACGGGGATGGCGCGAGATAGATCCCCCGCTCCAGCGCCGCGTGAAAGAATCGCTTGAACATTTCCACGTCGCACTCCTTTGCATGCTGCAGACCGTGAACCGGGCCAGGGTGAAAGAAAAAGCCCCACATCGATCCGGCCGAATCCGCAGTGAACGGAACCGACAGTCGTGACGCGATCTCGGTGAGACCGGCCACGAGACGCTGCGTGCGCTTTTCGATACGCGCATGCAGCTCGGTCGTGAGCGCGGTGAGTGTCGCGAACCCGGCGGCCATCGCCAGCGGATTTCCCGAAAGCGTGCCGGCCTGATACACCGGTCCGGTCGGTGCGACGCGCTCCATGATATCCCGCCTTCCGCCGTATGCAGCCGCGGGAAGGCCGCCGCCGATCACCTTGCCAAGCGTCGTGAGATCGGCGGTCACACCGAATCGCTCGCGCGCCCCGGCTGGCGCAATTCTGAAACCCGTCATCACCTCATCGAAGACGAGCAGCGCCCCCGAGTCGTCAGCGATCTGCCGCAATCCTTCGAGGAAGCCTGGGAGCGGCGGAATGAACCCGGAGTTGCCAACGACCGGCTCGACGATAATCGCGGCCACTCCCTCATGGCAGCCGCGCACGAGCGCGCGTGTTGCGTCGAGATCGTTGAACGGAGCGGTCAGGGTAAGCGCGGCGAGCGCGGCCGGCACGCCCGGCGAATCTGGCAGTCCGAGCGTGGCCACCCCCGATCCCGCGCGCACCAGGAACGAGTCGGCGTGGCCGTGGTAGCACCCTTCGAACTTGAGGATTGCTTCGCGGCCAGTGAACGCGCGTGCCAGTCGGATGGCGCTCATCGTCGCCTCCGTTCCGCTCGAAACGAAGCGCAGCATCTCCATCTGAGGCATGCGCGCGCGAATCAGTTCACCGAGCGAAACCTCGAGCTCGGTCGGCATCCCGAACGTTGTCCCATCGCGCATCGCGGCGTCCAGAGCATCGAGAACCATCGGATGAGCGTGGCCGAGCACCAGAGGTCCCCACGACAGGACATAGTCTATGTACTCATTTCCGTCCGCATCGCGGATCCTCGCTCCCTCTCCCTTCGCGGCGACGACTGGATCTCCGCCAACTCCATGGAATGCGCGCACCGGCGAATTCACGCCGCCGGGAAACATTTCGCGTGATCGTTTCAGGATTTCAGCGGAACGGGGTGCCGGTCGCATTCCAGTCATGCCGGTTCAGCGGCTCGACTGAATCGAGTTTGCCGCCGGTCCGGCGACTTCTCTACCGGCCATAGCTCCCGACAGTGGCAACCATCGGAAGGGATCGCGCGGAGCGAACGACCGCACGCGGCGCGACGGCGGCGATACAGCGCACGACCGTGGCCCGGAAGTCGTAGTCGTCCACCACTTCCTCGACCGCGACGTCGGCGAACTGTCCGATCGCAACGCTTTCGTCGAGGTACGTGACTCCGTCCACGTCGTCGGCCTGCCACGGCAGCCGGCCGATCGCCTTGCCCGATTCATCGGTGCGATCCACCAGAACGCGCGCGACACTCCCGACGCGCGACTCATAGCGCTCGGCGGTGATCGACCGCTGGAGCTCGGTCAGCTGCTCGAGCCGCTCGCGCTTGACTGGATCGGGGACGTCGTCGTGCATGTCGGCTGCCCGGGTGCCTTCCTGCGGGGAATATGTAAACGCACCGACCCGGTCGAACTGAATCTCCCCGAGGAACTCGAGCAGCTCGTCGAAGTCCTCCTCCGTCTCCCCGGGAAAGCCGACGATGCAGGTGGTGCGGATGGCGACACCAGGGACTGCCTCGCGAAAGCGCGCGACGCGGTCGCGGATGGTGCGCTTGCGCTCGGGCCTCCGCATCCGCGCGAGCACCGCATCCGACGCGTGCTGCATCGGCATGTCGAGGTAGGGCAGGATGCGGTCCTCCTTCGCCAGAACATCGAGAAGCCGCGGCGTGATCCCGGTCGAGTAGAGATAGAGCATCCGGATCCACGGAATGGACGTCTCGGCGACGAGAGATTCGAGGAGCTCGGGAAGGCGGATGCCGTCCCTGATATCGCGCCCGTAGTGCGCCAGGTCCTGAGCGACGAGATTGATCTCGCGCGCACCCTGCAGCTCGAGAAGCTGCGCTTCGCGAACCACTTCGCCGAGCGCGAAGGAGCGATGCTTCCCTCGCATGAGGGGAATGGCGCAGAAGGCGCAGCCGTGATCGCAGCCTTCGCTGATCTTGAGATACCGGACGTGCGGGAGATCGCCGGTGTATATGCGTACTCCTGGATGCAGGGCGACGGGGTCCCCGCCGACGATGCCGCGTTGCGCCAGCTCCTGGGCGAGCCGGCCCATCTCCGACGCGCCGAGGAAGAGATCCACCTCGGGAAGCGCTTCGGCGAGCTCCGCCTTGTGCCGCTCGATCATGCAGCCGACGCCGACTACCGCCTGGCAGGCGCCATCCGATTTGTAGCGCGCGGCCTCGATCATCGCGTCGATCGATTCCTTTTTTGCGGCGTCTATGAATCCGCAGGTGTTGACGATGATGACATCGGCGTCAGCGAGCTGCGGCGTGTACTCACCGCCGTAGTCCGAAAGCTCGGCGAGGTAGCGCTCGGTATCGACGGTGTTCTTGTCGCAGCCGAGAGTGATGAAGCCGACTTTCACGTGCTACCGGTAGTTTCCGAACTTGAGCTCGACGCCGAAGTCCTTGCCGCGAAGAAGCGTCATCGCTTCCTGGAGGTCGTCTTTCGACGGAGATGACACGCGCACCTGATCACCCTGTATGGCGGCCTGGACTTTCTTCAGCTTCGCGTCCTTGATGGCGGCCGAGACCTTCTTCGCCGTGTCGCCGTCGAGCGACATCTTGAGCTTGATCTGGCGAGTGACCTTGTCGCCTCCCGCCGGCTTCACGTCGCCGATGTCGAGGTTCTTCACGGGGACACCGCGCTTGATCAGCTTGGCCTGGAGAACGTCGAACAGCGCGTCCATGCGGTACTCGCTCTCCGCCGTCAGGTCGAGAGTTCCCTCGGCGCGCTTGAACTCGATCGTGGCGACCGAGCCCTTGAAGTCGTACCGCTGAGCGATCTCCTTCTGCGCCTGGTTGACGGCGTTATCAACTTCCTGGAGGTCCACGCCGGTGGTGACGTCGAATGAGGATTGGCTTGCCATGAAGGCAATTTAACGGAGGAGGGGCGGAAAGGCGGAACTACATCACTACGGAACTTAGAACTACCCGAGGAAGGACTCCAGAGCTCTCCGACGCGAGTTGTGCCGCAGCTTCAGCAGTGCCTTCTCCTTGATCTGCCGGACCCGCTCGCGGGTGATGCCAAGAAGTGTCCCGATGTCCTCCAGCGTCATCGGATCCTCGCCGTCGAGCCCGAAGTAAAGCCGCAATATCTTCGACTCGCGCTCCTTCAATCCGGAGAGCGACTCCTCGATCGCCTCCGTCAGAGCTTTCTCGAACGTCTGCTCGTCGGGAGTGCGGTTGGTCGTATCGGGGAGGTAGTCGAGGAGGCGGTTGTCTTCGCCAGGGGTCATCGGCGCGTCGAGAGACAGATGCACCTGCGAGATGAGCATCGTCTTCGCGACTTCTTCCTCGGTGATGTCGAGGCCTTCGGCGATCTCGCTGTGCGTCGGCTGCCGGCCCAGCTCCTGGAGCAGACTGCTGGCCCGCTTGCCGATCCGATGCAGGGCGCCGGCTCGGTTGAGCGGCACGCGCACGATCCTCGACTGCTCGGCCAGGGCCTGGAGGATGCTCTGCCGGATCCACCACACCGCGTACGAGATGAACTTGATTCCCTTCGTCTCGTCGAACTTGTGGGCGGCGCGGATGAGCCCGAGGTTGCCCTCGTTGATCAGGTCGGCCAGCGACACGCCCTGATTCTGGTACTTCTTCGCCACAGAGACGACGAAGCGCAGGTTCGACCGGACGAGCTTGTCCAGTGCTTCCTGATCGTTGGTGCGAATGCGCTGCGCGAGAGTGACCTCCTCCTCGCGCGTTATCAGCGGATAGACGCTGATGTCACGAAGGTATTGATCCAGCGAGCCTTCGTCGTACTGCGATTTTCGAGTTACCGAGACCGCCATACCGGATACTGCTCCTTACCACGACCACGGTAATATGCCTGGCTTCGCCGGTACGCGCGAGCCAACTGTCTTCACTGAATCATCTCGCCGAAACGCTTCCATCTCACGCGAGTGAGCCAGTCGAGCTTCACTGCGCCGTCAGGATCGTAGCTATAATAGACAACGAGAGGTTGGCCGCGCACAAGTGAGTCGGCCACGAATCCCCAGTACCGGCTGTCGAGCGAGTTGTCCCTGTTGTCGCCGAGAACGAAGTAGTTCCCCCTTGGGACGACCAGCGGGCCCCAGTTGTTTCGGGAAGGATGATATCCGGGGCGCGCCTCGAGAGTCGCGACCGTCATCGGAGATCGCGGCGCGTCTTTCAACGGATGCGCCGCGCCGAGAAGATACGCCAGCTGCCAGTTGAACTCCTCGTCGGAGACGTCGGACCCCGGTGCCGTGTGCAGTGCGTATGACTCACGCTGGGCCGAACCGTTCCGGACCAGGTCTCCGCCCTTCATCTCCAGCGTGTCACCGGGCATGCCGACAATGCGCTTCACGAAATTCTTGGTGCGATCCACCGGCCACTGAAAGACGATGACGTCACCGCGCTGCGGAGTGCGGATCGCGGGAAGCTTCACTTTGGTGAACGGCACCTCGGCGCCGTACACGAGCTTGTTCACGAGAAGGAAATCGCCGACGAGGAGCGTTCCTTCCATACTGCCCGTAGGAATCTTGAATGCCTCGACGAAGAAGGAGCGAATCACGAAGAAAAGGGCGAGCGCGATGGTGACCGAGCGCAGCCATTCCAACAGGAATGCCATCCTCCCGCTCTGCCGCCGGTTCGCCCTTACGAGAGCGGTCGCCCGCCGTCTCTCAGTGAACTTCATCCGCCCGATTCTCTCCTCTGCCTAGTCCGGTGTCCGAGGATAGTTGTCGATCTGCGCTCTCTGTAAAGTGCCGGAGAAATCGGCGTAGCCGACTTTGGTCTCCGAGAAAAATTCGTACACCTGCCATCCGCCTTCGCGGTGCCCATTCCCGGTCTGCTTTACACCACCGAACGGGAGGTGTGCCTCAGCGCCGATCGTCGGCGCGTTGACGTACGTGATGCCGTTGTCCAGCTCGTTCAGCGCGCGGAATGCCACGTTCACATTGGATGTATAAATGGAAGACGACAGACCGTACTTCACGTCATTGTTCACGGCGAACGCTTCGTCAGTGGTCGAGACGCGAATCACCGACAGTACCGGACCGAAAATCTCCTCCTGCTCCAGCCGCTGTCCCGCTTCAACGCGCGCGAAGATCGTCGGCTCGAAGAAATTCCCATCGTCGAGGCTTTTCCCGCTGGCGCGACGGCCGCCGCAAAGCAGGTCGTTCCCCTCCGACAGACCGATATCTATATACCGCTCGACCTTCGCCAGCGCCGCTTCGTTGATCATCGGGCCCACGTCGGTACCATCCTCCCGTCCGTCGCCAAGACGGAGCGCTCGCGCCTTGTCCACGAGCATGCCAAGGAACCGGTCGTGAATTCCCTTCTGAAGAATGAGTCTGCTCGTCGCGGTGCAGCGTTGCCCCGTCGTTCCGAACGCGCCCCAGAGCGCACCCTCGAGGGCGACGTCCAGGTCCGCGTCGTCCATCACGATCTGCGCGTTCTTGCCGCCCATCTCCAGCGACAGCCGCTTGTGCATCCGGCCGCAGATCTCGCCCACGATTCGTCCCGTCTCCGTCGAGCCGGTGAACGACACGACTGGAATATCGGGATGCCCGACGATCGCCGGCCCGCAATCCTCCCCGCGGCCGTGCACGAGCTGAACGACTTCGGGAGGCAGCCCTGCCTCGAGGAGAATCTCGACCAGCAGCGTTCCGGTGTGCGGCACATCTTGCGCCGGCTTGAAGATCACCGAGTTCCCGCAGACGAGCGCCGGGAACATCTTCCATGTCGGGATCGCCAGCGGAAAGTTGAACGGGCAGATGAGTCCGGCGATTCCGATCGGGCGCCTGTAGCTCATTGCCCATTTGTTGCGCAACTCACTCGGCACCGTGTGGCCGAACAGACGCCTTCCTTCGCCCGCCGCGTAATAGGCGGTGTCGATTCCCTCCTGGACGTCTCCGCGAGTCTCCGTCAGTGGCTTCCCCATCTCGCGCGTCATCGCGTTCGCGATCTCTTCCTTGCGCCGCGTGAGCAGATCGCCGACGACTCGGAGTACGTCGCCGCGCGCCGGTGCGGGGGTCACGCGCCACTGGGCGAAACCCCGCTTCGCGCTCTCTGCCGCGCGATACACGTCGGTTATTCCCGACAGCGGGAACTTCCCGATCAGGTCGGTGCGGTCGGCGGGGTTCCTGTTCTCGAAGTATTCACCGGAATCGGGGGGCACCCAGGAGCCGGCGATGAAGTTCTTGAATTGTTTCATTGGTCGGATATGCGTCTATGCGTGTTCACGCGTGAGTGCGTAACGCTCGATCTTCTTGTAAAGGTTGGACCGCGGCATCTCCACCGCGCGCGCCGTCTCGGAAACGTTCCAGTCGAATTCGCGGAGCTTGCTCAGAAGATAAGCACGCTCGGCGGCTTCCTTGAACTCCTCGAATGTTCTGAGCGCCGTAAGACTTCCGAGGCCCATGTCGTCGGCCACTCGCGCTCCCGCCAGGCGGTCCACGTCCTTCGCCGTCAGTTCCGGACCCGTCGCAAGGATGAGCATTCTTTCCACCGTGTTGCGAAGCTCGCGCACATTTCCCGGCCAGTCGAGCGACATCAGGCGCTCGAGCGCGGACTCGCCGACCCGGCGCGGCGTGATTCCCTCGCGCTCGGAAAGAACAGAAACGAAATACTCCACGAGGTCGGGAATGTCCTCGCGATGCTCGCGCAGCGGCGGGACATGAATCGGGACGACGTTGAGACGGTAGTACAAATCCTCGCGGAAACGTCCGGCCGCGATCTCCTGCTCGAGATTCTTGTTCGTCGCGGCAACGACCCGCACGTCCACGGAGATGGGCTTGGAGCCGCCGATCCGTGTGATCACGTTGTCCTGCAGCACGCGCAGCACTTTCGCCTGCGCCGCCGTGCTCATGTCGCCGATCTCGTCGAGAAAAAGCGTCCCGCGATTGGCCTGCTCGAACTTCCCCGGGCGATCCGCGATCGCTCCCGTGAAGGAACCTTTCATGTGGCCAAACAGCTCGCTCTCGATCAGCTCGCCGGGAATCGCCGCGCAGTTGACCTCGACGAACGGCTTGTCCGCCCGCGTCGAGTGGCGATGAATCGCCCGCGCAACCAGCTCCTTGCCCGTTCCGTTCTCGCCGGTGATCAGCACCCGCGCCGGCGTCGCCCCGACCTTCCCGATCTTCCCCACCAATGCGCGCATCACCGCTGAATCGCCGATTATCTCGTATGGCGAGCCGGTGACGTTGCGAAGTCTCGAGTTCTCCTCGCGCAGATTGAGGTGATCGAACACGTTGCGCAGCATCACGAGGATACGGTCCGTATCGAGCGGCTTTTCGAGGATCTCATAGGCGCCGAGCTGCGTCGCCTCGACTGCCGTGCGGATGGTCGCATGCCCGCTGATCATCACCACGGTAGCAATGGGATCGATCTCCCGGATCTTCTTCAGCGCCTCCATGCCGTCCATCCCCGCCATCTTCACGTCCATGAAGACGAGGTTCGGCTTCCACTTCTGGTATTCCGCGATTCCCTCCGCAGCACTGGAAACGGCGCGCACTTCATAGCCCTCGTACTCGAGAAGCTGGCCGAGCGCTGCGCGGATTCCCCGCTCGTCGTCAACGACGAGAATGCGGCGGTTCATTGCGTGTTCTTGTAGACTGTTATGCGCCCGTTCGCGATGCGCACGTCCCCGATGTATGCGGGCAGCTTCATCGGCAGCGCATCGGCCGCGAGGCCTTCAGGCATCGGTCCCTTCCTGATTCTTCTGACGAGGCGCGGAATGATCGCCGACGGCACCGGGAACGCCCCGACCCTGACAGTCTTCACCTGGAATTCGCCGACTCCCGGACGCAGAACGTTAATGGTTCCCCCAAGCTGCACAGTATCGCGCTCGCCGAGCAATGCGCCCAGCGGACCGAGCACCCTTGTGCCACCGAAATCGCGGAGCGCGACGTTGGCGCGAACGTAAAGGCGATCGCCCTTGACGGACGACGAAATGTCCTGCGACGACGCCGGCAGCTGCTTCGCCACCGCGAGGAAGATGTAGGACGCAGCTTCCCCCGCCGTGAGATTGACGAAAACGGGGCCGCTCCGACGGGACAGAGACTCGACGCCGCGCTGGCCGCGCGTCGCCTTGTCAGCGGTGAGTGGCTCCCACCCGCCGGGAAGTCGAATCATCGAAGCAGTGTCCGCCGCTGGCGGACCGCCGGCATACCGCCGGTAGATCGCCTCGAGGCGATCACGGTTGAACCAAGCGAGGACGCCCAGCACGACAAGAATTACGAGACAGCCAAGCCTGCGAAAACAGCCGAACATGTTGGGTCCACCCGTCGGGATTTGCGAGTGAGGGAATATCCCTGATCGGTGACGCGAAACAAAGGCCGCCGATCAATCCTCCTGGGCAAACCCCGAGCCGGATGTCAGCCTCCGGGCGGCCCCAACCTGCCCTGGCCTTCTCCGTCGCGCGGGCGCTGGAACGGTTCCTTCACTTCCTTCGGAACTTTCGCCCACTGCTCCGGCGTGAGAATGGCTTCCGCCTCCTTGATCGCCTTCTGCGCGATCGTACGCCCTTCCTGGATGCGCCCGCGCATCCGCATGCCGAGCTGCATCGGATCGGCGTTGCGCGCATCCGATCCCCCGAGTGTCTGCGCCAATGCGCCCACGAGAGTGTCAGCCTTCACCTGAAGCGAATCGCCCATCACCTGAAGCTTCGTCGTCTGCTCGGCCGTGAGATCGAGCTTGAGCGAATCGTTCAGATCGAGTATCTGCTGGAACGGATTCGGAACCGCGCGCGCCAGGCGCTCGCGGAAGTCGGCAACGCTCGGCCGTCCGCCGCCACGGCGTCCGAACACCGCATTCATCTGCTGTCGCGCGGGATCCATGCCGAGCGTGAGGCGCGCTTGCACCGCCAGCTGGAATGGAACCCGGAAAGCGTTCCGCGTCCCGTTCGCCGCGCCGAAATGCTCGTTCACCTGATAGATGAATTGCCTTGACGCGGGATCGAAGCCCCGGACGTAGAGAAGCGTGCGATCGGGGAAAACGGGCTGCCCCCAGCCGCGGAGATTGTCTTTGCCGTGCAGGAGCTGGTCCATTCCGGTAAGCGTGTTGAGGCCGACGACCGAGATGGTCAGCTTTCTCTGCAGTCCGAAGCCGCTCGGCCGAAAATTGGCCTGCAGGTCGAATGATGAAGACCAGGGAACGGAGCAGCTGTTGCGCGATGCGACCGACCCCATCTGGCCCGCGAGACACTCTCTCGCGCGCGCCGGAGCAGCGGCGAGAAGGCGCGACATTCCGTTGGCCAGAGCGGTATCCGGGGATAACGCCGGATCGAAGATGAAAGGCCGGTCGTTCCTGATGCCGTCGCCGTTGACATCGGCGCCGACGATGGGAGTGAAGAATCCACCCGATGTCACACGCGCGATGGCGGTAAGCTCCACCGCCGGCTTGATCGGCCATGTGAACGTTCCGATCATCGAGTGACGCCGCTCCTGATCGCTCGTTGCACGCTCGGCCAGATTCGGATTGCCCGCGGTAGAGGCACCAGAGCCCCCACCGAACCCGCCGCCTCTGCCGCCTCCGCCAAACGTCGAAACGCCCTGCGCCTCGTCCCTCGAGCGCGTATACGTATACGAGGCGTTGAAGATCATCGCCTTCATTGTGATTCCGTTGAAGCTAGCCGTGAGCTGACGCGTGCCCGACTCGAGATCCGAGTTGATCTGGCTGACGACTCCGAATTGGGGCTGCAACCTGGATCCCGTAAGTGCGACGGCTCCGGTCGAGGGAACGATGGACGTCACCGGCGCGTAGACCGGCCGGTTGCCTTCGTTCGCGAGAGCGAATTTGGGCGTCGTGTCGAGATTGATGTCACGCGCGCTCGTCTGCGATACTCCACGCGCGAACGACGCATCCACCGAGAAGTTGTATCGCTCGGCGAATCGCCGGTTGAATCCAAGCGAGCCGCGCCACGCGCGGGGCGCGCCGAAGTCGTCGCTGAATACCGTCACATTGCGGCGCTGGTTCCCGAACTGCTGACTCGAGCCGTTGCAGCTCGATGGAACGGCGAAGGGATCGTCCAGGAACAGCCGCCATTCCGAAGCGGGAACGGTCGAGCCCACGCACACTATCTGCGACTGCCCGTTGCTCAGTCCATTCGCGTCGGCGGCGGACGCGAAAAGCTGCGAGGGGGCCCTGCCCCGGAACTCGCCGAAACCGCCGCGAATGCTGCCGAGCGCGGGACCGTTCTGAGACGCGCCATAGTTATAGGTGAAACCGACGCGCGGGCTCAGGTGTGTTTCCGTCGGGAACCGGTCCGTGCGCGCGCCGAACAGCGAGTCAATGGCCGGATTCAGCTCCGGGGCGTCAGGATACGCCGAGGTCTCCAGACGGGCGCCGTAGGTGAACTGAAGGCGCGGCGATTTGCGCCATGAGTCGCCGAGGTAAACGGCGCCGTTGATGCTGCGGGCATTCCTGTCGCGACTGGAAAGCGTGCGGGTGAACATCGCCGGGCGGCCCGCCTCGAAGTCGGCCAGCGAGTTGAATGTGAACGTCCCCAGCGCATTGGTGAACGAGCCGTTCTCGCTTCTCTCCTCGTTGAGGAGTCCGCCGAGCTTGATGCGGTGCGCGGCGTTCTTCGACACCCGCGAGATCTCGTCGCTCAACTCGGTGAGTCGGCTGCGCGACTCCTGCGGGAGCGAGGGATTGACGCCGAACTGCAGAGTCGAGACGCCGAGCGACCCGTCGGGAAGATTCGACGCGACCGTCACGCGGCCTGAGGGAACGCGCAGATACGGATCGGTGTTTCTCGAATCCACTGACGAATAGGCGCGCAGCTCGTTGATCAGCGAAGCCCAGTGAGACGTGAGCGTAATCATGCCACCGCCGCCCGAGCCTCTGGCGTTGCCGCCGCTGTGAGGCACCGCAAACGGCGAGATGCGGCTCGCGTCCTGGACGGATCCACGCCAGTCGCCGCGAAGCATGAGACTGTGCGCTTCCCCGAGGCTGTAGTCCACGCGAACGAGCGCCGAGGCATTGTTGTTGAGCCGCTCCTCGGGGATGATCGGCGACGTCGGCTGCAAGCCGAACCTGTCCAGCAGCCCGATGAACCGCGCGACCGAGTCGCCGTTGGTACCGATGCGCTCGAGCGCGAGCGGATCAGCGGCGAGAAGCGACTGGAGCGGGTCGGTGCGCCGCGTGTACGAAACGGCGCCGAATGTGAACAGCTTGTTCTTGATGACCGGCCCGCCGAACCCGCCGCTAATCTGGTTCTGTGTGTACTTCTGCGAGAACGTGTTCTCCGGATCGTCCACAAATTCAAGCGACGGATCGCGAAGCGAGTAGTTCACGGCTCCCTGGAATACATTCGTGCCGCCGCGCGTCGTGCTGGCGACCTGTCCGCCGGTGAACTGCCCGCGCGCGACGTCGTAGGTGCTGGTGATGACGCGCGTGTTGCGGACGGCTTCCTGGGGCACGCTTCCCGAACCGAACGTGAGTCCGTCGAGCGTGAGACTGTTCTGATTCGCCGGCTGACCGCCGACGGAGAAGGAGGCGGAGGTCGAATCCGTGGCGGCGACGCCGATGACGCCCGGTGCCAGCGTCGCGAGGGCGTTCAGGTCACCGGCCTCTATTGGCAATCGGTTGACGAGACCAGGCGGAAGTCCCCTTTCGGTCGAGCCGGCCTCGGGCCGTTGTCCCTGCCCCTGGCGGTTGGGAGCGGCCCGGACCTGCACGCTCTGAAGCACGGTGGCGGTGCGGCCCATCACGACATCGCGCACAAGACGGTCCTCGTCCGATTGCCGGGCGAGGTTGAAATTCTGCGGCGCGTATCCGATGTAGGTGACCTGCACTCTGTACGTGCCGCCGCCATCAGGAAAGAGAATGGTGTACCGTCCGTCCGCATCGGTCGCCCTGGAGCGCGTGATCTGCGTTTCGGTGGACGTCACTGATACCCTGGCCCCCGCGACCGGAGTGCCCTCGGGAGAAGTCACGCGGCCCATGATGATATCGGTGGTGGATCCCACCTGGGCACGAAGGGATACGGGGACGAGCAGCATGGCGCAGAGCAGCGCGAGCCGGGACAGAAGCTTCATCGTTCTCGATTGATGACAGGGAAGCGCCTCGAGGGCGGATAACCAGCTTACGCGGTGCTCGCCCCGGTTGTTGTGACCGACGCGAGGTGCGGGCGAAGCCGCGCTGCGCCGGTTAGTTTTTTCGACAGATGAGCGACGCCGCCCTTCCCCGCCAGACCTTTTTCAATCGCGTAGCGCTGCCGGTCTTCTCGTGGGGCCTGCCGTTCCATAGCCTCGTTGTTGCCGTGCTCTTCGGCGGCGTGGGAATGGCCGCCGGCACCGTGCGCGGATTCGCAGCGTGGAAAGAGGCAGCCGTCATCGGCCTCGTCGTGCTGGTCATACTGCGCGCGGCGACCGGCAAGGGTCCGCGCGTCGCCGTGTCGTGGGTGGATCTCGCCGTCGGCTCGCTCCTGATGATCGCGTTCGCGTTCCTGATCGGCGGAAAGGCACTTCTTCAGATCGAGCTTCCGTCGGGGACGGAGCTCTACGGAATTCGCGACATCGCGTTCTTCCTGCTGCTTTACTTCGTCGGCAGAGCGAGCCCGGAGATAGCGGACGACCCGCAGACCCTTCGCCGCCTCTATATCATCGCGCTTCTCTCGAGCGCGATCGCCATCGTCGAATGGTTTCTCGTCACGCCCGACATGCTCGTGCTGCTCGGCGTCGCGTCCTATTTCCAGGATTTCCTGAACGTTGCCGCGTTCACCGCCGGGAACGAATACGGCCTGCCGATGAACTACTGGACGCGAATCGGCAACGTCGAGATGCAGCGCGCGGGATCCATTTACCTCTCGAGCCAGGGATTCGCCGTTCCGTTCCTGATTCTTCTCCCGGCCGCCACGGCGTACGTGTTTGGCGCGGCGAAGCGGCTGACACTCTCGATGAAGATCGAGTACGCGATCATCTGGACAGGGCTGCTGCTGAGCATTACGCGAATGACGATCCTCGTCTGCGCCATCCAGCTCGTGCTCGTCATCCTCATGCTGAGGAAGCCCGAGTGGGCCGTCGCCGGCCTGGTGGTCGGCTGCCTCTCGGTAGTCGTAGGGATGGCTTTCGTGCCGGGGCTGCCTGGCTTCATCTGGGATACGCTGACGTGGCAGACCGGCAGCAGCGCATCGCACGTGAAAGACTGGAGCAAGGGTTTCGAGGCCTTTTTCGAGCATCCGTGGGGCGCGGGGCTCGGCACAACCGACCAGTCCGCGGTGCGGTTTGGACTCGAGCCACTCACCGCCGACAACGGCTACTTCAAGTACGCCGTCGAGCTCGGCATCGAAGGTCTCGTCGCGCTCCTCGCCGTCTTCGCCGGGATATTCATGAAGTCTTTCCAGGTCGCACGGCGCGCGAGCACGCTCAACCGGCGACTGCTCGGAACCGTGGTCCTGTTCACGACGATCGGTGTGATGCTCAACGCCACGACCGGAGTGGTCTTCAACGCGCTGGTCCTGTCATATCTCTACTTCTGGTTCGCCGGCGTGATAGTTACCGTCGCCCAGCGCGATCCCGCCGCGCAGCCGGCGCCACAGCCGCAGCCCCTCGAACTCGCGCCGGCGTGACTTCCGGCAGACGGCCGGCCGCGTCAGCCGCCGGCGGTTCGCTGATAAAATCGCTTGCCGACAACAGCGACGCGGCGTCGCTCGCAACCCGCATGCGACGCGCGCGGTTCGCGCTGTTCCTGTCGCTGCTGGCGAGGCTCGAAGGCCACGTCGAAGTCCTCGACATCGGCGGAACGCAGGAGTTCTGGACCCTGATGACCGGCGGTGATCCCGGCGACGTCCGGGTCACGCTCCTCAACATCGCACGCCAGCAGGTGACGTCGCCGAAGTTCGTCAGCGCGGTCGGCGACGCGCGAGCCATGCCCCAGTTCGATGACCGATCGTTCGACGTCGTCTTCTCCAACTCGGTGATCGAGCACGTGGGGAGCTACCAGGATCAGCGCCGCATGGCGGACGAAGTGCAACGCGTCGGGAAGCACTACTTCGTTCAGACTCCGAACAAGCGCTTCCCTCTGGAGCCGCACTTTCTCGTCCCCTGGTTTCAGTATCTGCCGTCCACGGTTCGCGCCTGGATGGTGAACCGGTTCGACGTGGGGTGGTACAAGCGCATTCCCGAGCTTGCCGCGGCGCGGGCGGAGGTGGATTCGATCCAGCTGCTCACCCGGAAACGATTCACTGCGCTTTTTCCGAGCGCGACGATTCATATCGAAAAGCTGGGCGGGCTCGCGAAGTCCTTCGTGGCTTACGGCGGCTGGTAGCAAGCTCCGGCCGACACCGGATCAGGAACCGATCGCGACGCGCAGATGACGAGTGGCTTCGGCGAGCGCTTCGGTGGCCAGAGCGCAGAGCTGAGTCCTGCTTCCGGCGCGAACGATCTTCAGGGCCGCTTCGCGGCTGAAGCCGACGCGATACGGACGGTGCGCGGTGAGCGCCTCGTAGATGTCGGCGACACAGAGAATCCTCGCCGGGAGGTCCAGCTCCTCACCTTTCACGCCCCATGGATAGCCGGTTCCGTCCAGCTTCTCGTGGTGCAGCGCCGCGGTGCGCGCGAAGCCCGAGAACGCACCGACTCGCTGAAGTATCTCCCACGTGAACAGCGGGTGCCGCTGCATCTCTGCCCGCTCGTCCATCGTCATCGGCCCCGCCTTGTCGAGTATCGCCGACGCAACTCCAAGCTTGCCGATATCGTGCAGCAGAGCTGCGCGATTGATCACCGATACCTCGCGCCTCTCGAAGCCGAGCTCGTACGCCGTAGCGCGGGCGTACTTCGCAACATTGGTCGAATGCTGATATGTGTACGACGACTTCGCGTCAATGATCTCGGCGAAAGCGCGGGCTACTTCGTCGAGGCCCTTGTCGTCCACGTACCGCGTGTGCTGCTGCGGCTCGAGTGCGAGGGCCATGGACATCGCGTCCGGAGAAAGAAGCGCCTCCCACCAATCCGTATCCTCGCGCCAGCTGCGGGCGATGCGGACCAGCGTCGGATCGAACCACTCCCCGCTCCGCTCGCGGGCCATGCGGAGAGCGCGAAACAGTCCGCGCTGCGTGTGAAATGCATCGAGAGTCTGCGCCAGCAGGATTATCCGGGAGAATATGGGGATCTCGTGCCCGATCCTTCCCTCCGGCGCGCCGGTTCCGTCCCAGTGCTCGTCAATACACCGAATGGCTTCGGCTGTAGCTGTCGAAAAGCCCATTCTCAGCGCCATGCTCTCGCCTCGCTCGGCCCGCGAGAGCGAACGCCGCAAGGGAGCAGAGCGGGAGTGCGATCGGCCGAGGATCGTTCCGACGCTGCCGCGAACGACACTGCTTCCGGCCGAGCGGGCGGATTTCAGGGCCGTCAGCGTTCACTGCTGTATCGAGGCGAAACTCACGCGCTGTTTCTGCGCCGGCTCGTCGGCACTCACGACTTCATCAACACGCGACGCACCCGCCGAGCCCGAGTCCTTGAGCCAGAGCGCCCCGTAGAGAGCGACGCGATCGAATACCGGCAGGTCGAGCTCTTCCGCGAGCCGCATCCCTATGATGCACGTGCGGACCGTGTGGCCGACGGACTGCCCTTCGGTCAGGTCGAGAGCGCGCGACATCGCGGCGAGGACTTCGGACAACGCCACGTGCACCACGGCCGCCTGGGCGGCAGGCGTTTCCTGGTGCAGCGGATTTTGCCTCGACGGGACAGAACCAGCCAGGATCAAAGTGGACCCATGCGTTGAGAAGGACTTCGGGATCTCATGAGAGCGCGACGGTTGGCCCTCGCGCATCACATTGACGCGCCAGCGGGCGGCGCGTTTCGGAACGCCAGTTCGAGAGCGAGCGATCCCCTCACGCGCGGTTGGCTGTTACGGGCCCTCGGCCGATATCCTTTTTTTCGCCTGCCGGATCAGCTTCCCGGGACAGGCGGCCTGTACCGGAGAGCTTCTGCGATGTGCAGCTCGGCCACCGAGGGGGAGTCATCCATGTCGGCGATTGTCCGCGCCACCTTCAGGACGCGATGGTACCCGCGCGCGGAAAGCGACAGCGAGGTTGCCGCCGTCTGGAGCAATCCGCGCGCGGCCGGGGCGATGCCGCCGTGCTCGTCGAGCCACCGCCCCGGCGCGTGAGCGTTGCAGCCAACGCCATGCAAGCGCGCGAACCTCCGCTGCTGCCGGCCCCGCGCAGCCCCTACGCGGGCGCGGATGGCGGCGGTCGTTTCTCCGGCGGCCGGCGAGCTCAAGTCGCGCAGAGCCACGGGGCCGACGGTCACCCGCATGTCGATCCGGTCAGCCAGCGGACCTGACATGCGGCGACCGTATCGCTCGACTTCCGACGCAGGACAGACACATCGCCCGGAAGGATCGCCGAAGCGCCCGCACGGACACCCTTGCGTTGCCCTACTACGGGTGGCGCCTCACAGCGTCAAAGCCAAGGCCGGGCTATCCCAGTGAGCTCAAGCACTTAGGCGATCATATCCGCAAGCGGCGGATTGATCTCGGACTCAATCGGAAGGAGTTGGCGCAAAAGCTCGGAACCAACGCTTGGACGATGAAGCATTGGGAAGAACACCTGAAATTGCGGATAGAGATCAGGTTCTATCCCGCCATCCTCGCGTTCCTTGGCTATAACCCGTTGCAGGATCCCAAGACGCGTGGGCAAGCGATTAGACGCGAGCGGTATACGCGCGGTTGGTCGCGGCAGCAGTTGGCTAGAGCTGCCGGCGTTGATGAAGGCACGATTCAGCGGCTTGAAAACGACCGGAAGGGTATGGCGAAAAAGCCCGCACAAGCCGTCCGCAAAGTGCTGGGTATCACAGCCGATCCTAACAAAACCGGGGGCCAATAAGTCTCCGCTTTTCCCTTATACGCCCGATTCGGATGTCCGAAACAAAAGCAACGCGCACATCTTTCAGATGAAGCACAAGGTCTAGGTCGCTGATTTGAGACGCGTCCGGGTCACTCGGCAACGTATTGGATCGTTGGAAGTTGATGGTAACCCAAAGACCGCGCCGGGCAATTCCCAGGCGGGTTTTTCGCCGGGAGTGTGTCACTCACAGACGGACTAGCGCACCTGAATGGGGTTCAGGGGGCCGCGGGTTCAAATCCCGCCGTCCCGATATTGTAAGTAGTTGTTATTAGTAGAGATATGATGAACGCCCCGCCAGAGATTGACGGGGCGTTTTGTTTGTAGGAAGCACATAGGAAGCCGTTGGAGCTATTTCGCCGGAGGGAGACGAACTTGTCGAAGACGCCAATCGTCCTCCGTCTTCGATCTCAAGTTGCTCCACTGGCGTCACCCAAGCCTTGATCTGCTTTGTCCATCCACCGAATGAGAGAAAAACAGCACTCCGTGACACGAAATCGACATTTCGGTAGGGCCCCAATACGGCCTAATATCCCAAGCGGCAAAAAACTTGACCGAGTGCCGATCGCTCCTGTCTCTGCGGTTCGAGGAAGCGTTTCAGGGAATGTCATGGTCGTGCATGGGAGGATGCGGTGCGGCTAAACGCAGAGCTGAAGCGTCCCGGCCTAGAGACTTCAGGTAGAGCTATTGAGGTGTCCATCAAATCGGAGGAGGCCCACTCCGCATAGCGCATATCAAATTCGAATGGCTGACGTTCGTTGATTTGCGGCACCCGTGCATTGTTGCTGCGTCGGCAGTACGATACCGCAGCAGAAAGCGCCCTTCTTACACGCGATATCAGTGGTTGTCGGTTACTCGCCTCGCGTCCCGGAGCGCGACCGAGACAAGCACTGTACTGTGTCAGCCGAACAATCTGTGCAGGAGCGTTGCCATCGTTCAGCTTGGCCCGCGGATCGTATCCCTCACTGAAGCCAAGTAGCCATGACGGAACTCTCCTGGAAATGTCGAGCCTCGGGTCAGAGCAAGAGTTCGGCGTACACTGGAAAGTATCTGTAAATCTCCCGGTACGACGCGATGTCTTCCGGGGCCATCTCGAACTCCTTCGGCTTCCAATCGTCACCACACGGCATGTGATGGTCGAGCGCGGTCCTCTCCTTCCGCGTTAATATCGGCACCCGAATGTGGTACGGAGAGAGTGTGACGTTCTGTCGGATGAAGGGAGCTCTCGAAAAATCGCAGCCGCCTACGACCCGCGCATCGGCGTCCGTGCCAATCATGCCACCGACCGTGAGCATCGGATGCCCGTCCTCGTAGAGAAAATTGAACAAGGGGATGAAATGCACGTTGGGGCGACTCGAAAGCCCCGAGTTGATGGCGTTGAACAAGACTTGGGCGTTTGTATTCGGAAGCGACTCTTGCGCGAACTCGTTTTCGGCGGTCCATCCCGGCCCGAAAAACTTGCCAACCTCGTCTTCGTAGAAATCGAACCAGTCGGTCGGCCCACCTTCGTCGGGCCGTTTCACATCGACTGTGACCAATAGAATTGAACCGGGCGAAAGGACAAACGAGGCCATCGCGGCGTCGTCCACCGCGATCTTGTTCATGCGAAAATCGTAGTCGAGCCAGAGAATGTGTTTCTGGTCGCGGTCCAGCTTTGGAATCACATCCTCCGCTTTCGACATCTCGATGCCGACCGCCGAAAATGGCTTGTTGAACTTGATCCGCTTACGGATCGTTTTGTCTTTCTCAACCGTGAGCATCCGGCGGACGCCGAGGAGCTTGTGGACCAAAATGAAATCGACAAAAAAGATCGAGCCAAATCCGGTGTACTGGGAATCTCGGATCGGGAAGCCCGCTGCGGCGAGAATCATCAGGGTATCAATGATCATGCGTCGCTCGATCTGCTTCGCCGTTCGCAGATCGTAGGGAACTTTCTTGTAGCTCTCGGTTGCTGTTGTCACTCCGCGCACTCCATGCGAAGGAAATACTTGAAGGTGTGGAGACCGACCGCACCGGCGCCCATTGAGGGTTTGTTGATCTTCTTCTTGATTTGCTCGACATCCGCCAAGGGCGCGCTGTACTGAACGGACACATTCTTCTTCGCCTGGCGAATGACCTTCGCTGTAAAGGCTGCGTTCGGCTTCGCGGTTATCGAGCGCAGATCGACAACCGTCAGCTTGTCCACCATGGTCCGCTCCGCGACATCCGGAGCCGGTTCGCTCGGATACATATTGTTCAGGAAGGTCAGCACGGGCCGCGCGGTAGCCATCATCTCAAGGCGGGTGCGGAGATAGGCTTCCGATTCTTGGTTCAGACCCCGCTTCGTCGTCGTCCAGGGCAGAGAGGCTGGGTTCTCCGAGAAGAAAAACGCGATCCCGACGAATCCGCGGTACTTGCTAACGAACTGCGGGCCGTTGAGGCCCCACCCGGTTGTCTCCGTCTTGTCGGCATGAACAACAACTCGGCCATTACAGAGGACGTACCAACCAGCGCGATCGATATTCCACTCCCCGGCCTTTCTTCCGGCCAACCCCGCAAAGAGTTCAACCTTCACGTCACCGAAGGTGAGTTCGCGAAAAGCCGGTTCCAGATCTGCGGAGCTGCCAAGCGGAAGGGGCTTCGCGGCCACCGGCTTGTCGTTAAGGGTGATGTGTAGGAATCGTCCCAGGAACAGCGTGTAGGTGCTGGAAAGCCCCTCGAAGAGGCGCCTCATCAGGACGGGATCCTTGATGCGCAGTAGCACCTCGGGCGTGAGCTTACGGATGGTTATGGTCGTTCCCGCCTGCGCCTTTGATTTCGCCTTCGGAGCGACTTCGAAGGGAATCATCCAGCTGTCTTCCCCAGCCCACTTATTCACGTCGAGTCTCATCAGGAATCCATCATTTTCGGTGTGGGATTGGATCGTGATGTCTCGCCCGATCTTGAAGATTGCGCGTTTCAGCCCGATGCCGTAGACGCCAAGGGCGCTCTCAATCTCTGAGTCGACCCTGCCAATCCTAAACACTTCAGTTTCCGCCCTGTCAACGGCGATGCCACCGCATCGGTCTGCGATGACAATTTCGTTCGCGTTGACAGTTATCTTGATCGGGGGCGCCGCCGGAGCACTCGCGGGAAGTCCGCCGCCGTCAATGGCACCTCGGAGCAAGGCAGGTGACACGTCGATATTCCGAGTTCTGATGAACGCATCGATCGAGTTATCCACGAGGTCGAGAATCGCGTCTTCGAGGGTCAGATCCCGAGTCAGGTTATCGATGAAGAAGCGCTTCGTCGGTGTCGCATCGGCTTGAAGAGTCATTTCTTTTCCCGGGTAGAGGCCTTGAGGCTGTCTAGGCGCCTTTCGATGACGCGACAATTGTCCTTCACAGCGTCGCAGGCCGCAAATCGCATCCCGTGTGTCACGGCCGAAACAAGAGCACTTCCACTTCCTGCGAACGGATCGACTGCAAGGCCACCCTTCGTGCCGCTGATGTGGAACACGCGATCAGTGACACTCAGCGGAAGCTGATTCTGCTTTCGCAACTTGGTGCTCGCATGGCGAACCGGGCTAACGTCGTCCCAAAAATCGCTGAGGTTGATGCCCTTCTTCTCGATGATCGTTCGATAGCCCCCGTAGTCTTTGACGGTCTTCTTGCAGTAGCGGCAAACAACGGGCTTGACCTTCGGCCGTCGGAAGTTCTTCGGGGGTCCTTTCGTGAAGTACAGGAGCGAGTAGTGCGCTGGATATAGGCGTTTGCCTCGAACGAATCCGTTCTTCATCGAGATGGCGATCCAGTGGCGCAGAACAAGATCCCGTTCGACGATGCCGCCAAGCCGCATGGCCCAAATCGGGATGTGGTAGAGGTAGAGCGCTCCACCCGGAGCCAACACCCGGATCGCCTGTTTCAGGATGGTTTCCATCCAGGCCTGATAAACGGCCTCGGGCTGGTTATCCTGTGTGCGTTTCCTTGAGTTGTATTTTTTCCCCAGGTTAAAAGGGGGATCAAGAAAGACAATCGATGCCGACCCGTCATCCAGCGACTCTAGGAGGTCAAGCGCGTCCCCATGGTACAGTCGGCCACGTGCACTGACCCTATCGAAGGCGCGAAATATTTTGAGCTCGGCCAAGCAAGCCTCGTCATCGTCCTAGTTTTGATTCGGTCAGCAATTCTACCGATGCCGCCGATGAAGGTCCAGAAGGCAGTACGAAAAGATGATTCAGAAGACTATCGGGATCCAGGGCTGAGCCTAATTCGCTCCTTTCACTGCCGATCTCGTTCGATACTTGCCGTCTCTGAAAGCTTAAGGATCTTTGCTTCCCCTCGCCGTTTTGGTGTGCTTCGCCGTCGATGGGTTTTCGCTGGATGTCGAAGTCCACGAGGACGTGCCGCTAACGACGGGCCGCATCCATGTGCGTCGGCTCGGGCCTGATGGCACGACAGTCGAGTACACCATTCGCTACGCGCGGGTGTACGCATTTCGTAATGGTCGCTGGCAACTGCTGACGCATCACAGTACCCAGCAGACTGCTGGGCCGCCGTTCCCGCCGTAGGCTGCAAAGGTCTGCAGCGGAAGCCGTTGCAGAGGTGGAAGTTGAGCTCAGTCGGGGCGACTGGATTTGAACCAGCGACCTCACGCTTATCAGGCGTGCCGGCCCGAGATCTATTCTGAGCCTACGTCCGAGGTGGAACGCCGCTTCCGTGTCGCGAGCCAGGCGTCGAGCTCGTCCCGCTCATAGAGGACTCTCCGCCCCACCTTGAAGTACGGCGGCGAGTCGCCACTCCATCGCAGCTTGGCGAGGGTCTGTGTCGCGAGGCCGAGGTAGGCGGCAGCATCTTCGGCAATGAGCATACGCTGCGTCTCGGGAGCCTCCTTGCTATGCCCTTGGCCGCCCCCCCGAGACTTGATCGGGTGCATCTCGTCCACCGGCAACTTCGGACTTTCGAATTCATCCAGGAACCCGATGAAGTCGTCCGGCGAGAGGAATCGAACACGCTTCTCGTCAACTTCGCCGAAAAGCGTTCGCGCTTCCGAGAGGGTCCGCTCATCCGGACTCACGAGAACCGCGTAGCCGAATCCGGCGGACAAGCACTTCGAGAGATTCTGAGTCTCGTGCTCAGCGCGCGTGCTCACCGAAATTTCGCAGCCAATAGAGAGTTCTTCCCGTTCGAGATAGACGTCAATGTGACCGTGACCATCGAGCACGCGCGTTTCTACGGTCACCTTGAACCCGCGATCTTCGGCCAATTTGCGTATTAGCGACTGAAGATATTTGTGCTGAGGTCCGCCACGGCCGGGAAGATGATCGGCGGGTGGAGTCGAGACGGGTGTCGGCGAGGTTGTCTCTGGTCGTGATGTACGCCTTTTCGCAGTTCGGACCTCCTCGACTTCTCCGCTTCGTTCTGCTGCACCCCGTGCGCGGAGATCCGATTCAACCTCCTCTTTCGGCGTTGCGAAGTTCGTGCGTGACGCGTAAAGAACTGCATTCCGGCGACTTCGGCCAACGTCTTCTGGTACTGGCGCGAGCGGAGAGGTCCGAAGGTTGAAGTCGAAATCCGGACGCTCGATTCGAGCGATTGCTTCGCCGATGCCAAGGTTCTGCAAGTCGTTGGCTTCGAAGAACGAGAATCCGTCCGCGAGCGTTTTCGCGTCCTGATCTCCCACGCGAAAGACGATGCGGGTAAATGCGTTCCCGAGCGCTGCGCTCGCGACCTCTTCGCTCCGACTCTTGAGCTGTCGCATCTCTTGATGCGCAAGAGTGAGACCGAGTCCGTACTTGCGAGCGCCAGAGAGAATAGCCGCCAGCGACGGCGTAATGAAGTTCTGGAACTCGTCGATATAAAGGAAGAATGGAACTCGCGCCGCCGCCGCTTCGTCCTGCCGACTCATCGCCGCCTGGGCAATCTTCGCCACGATGAGCGACCCGAGGAGATGCGAGTTCTCCTCGCCGATCCCACCTTGGGAAAGCTTCGCGACGAGAATCTTCTTCCCATCCATGATGGCTCGCATGTCGAGGCGATCTTCCTTCTGCGCCACCATGTGCCGAATGAGCTTCGGTCGGAGGAAAGTATTGAGGCGGGTCAGGATGGGAGCGTGCGGTAACCCCTTCAGAAGCGTGAACTCTTCCTGCCAGTACGAGACGACGTGTTCGTCCTGCACGGTTTCAAGGAACCGCGCTCGGAAACTCTTGTCGATAAGAAATCGGCGGAGATCGAGAAGAGTCCCGCCGTCGGTACTTTCAAGGAATGCGAGGATCGCATTCCCGAGCACCGCCACCATCTGATCCCCGAAACTCGTAGAGAGACGTTTGAAGACCGCTACCAAGTCGGACGATAGAAGCGTCCGTTCGAGTTCCGAATGCGCCGAAAGAATGTTGAAACCGACGGGGTAGGCTTCGTCTGCAGGATCGAAGACGACAACGTCGCCCGCACGTTCCTCCGGAATACGTGCCAGGATGTCCTCGATGAGGTCGCCGTGCGGGTCAAGAACAGCGAAGCCATTACCGGCTGCGATGTCTTGCATCGCCATCGAGAGAAGGAGTGTGCTTTTCCCCGTGCCACTCGCTCCGATGACGTAGGTGTGCCGCAGGCGTTCTTCCGTGGAGAGGGACACCTGGAGCGTCTCTCCATCGTGCTCATTCGCACCGAGAAGAAGACCGCGCCCGACAGCGGATGCCGGAGCTGATTTCGTGCGCGCGCCCTGTCGTACCAGACGCTCAGAACGCACGGAAGTGGATGGCGGGTGAAGCAGCGTCAGGATTTCGGATAGTGAGAGCAGCATGCCGCTCCGATGGGCGGCGCGGTCCAGGAGGTCTTCAACCTCAGTCTCAAAGGAGTGTTCGCCCGAGTCAGCGAGAACCAGTTCGTTTGCCTCAGAGCGCATAGCCCCGGACACCGCGTACGCCAAGTTCCGCGCCCTTTCAACGGCGCGATCTTTCTCGGGTGCAATTGCTGCCACCCGAAGAACCGCGGCGAAAAGCGGCTCCGAGAACTTGGAACGAATAAGCGGAAGAACGCTGTCCGCATCTTCGATGCTTAATGCGAAGTTCTCGAACTCCTCTCCCCACGGTTCCTTCGCCGGTTCTACAATCAGCTGAACAAGGCCAAGCTCTCCCTCCGAGAGTCGGTTCAACTCTCCAATGATTCCGATGAGAGGATCGACGTCGAACTTGTCCTCGGTCCGAAGCTCCCTGAAGACGCGTTCCTCGAGACCGAAACCGAGAATGACGCCGTATCCTTCATCTCGCTCCCATTCTTGCCGCAGGAAGTCTCTTCTCTCTCGGGCTTTCGCTTCGGGGAAATAGGAGCGCATCGAGCCAATTATGGATGCGGAATCCAGTACGCCGCAGGCGAGCTGCACCACTACTCTATCCGGCAGCCCAAGCACTTCAAAACTCAAGGGCTCGGTGAGGCTCCGCAGAGATGCCAGCCAGCTTCTCGCCGCGCCCGGCTTCACGGCGAAGTCCGCCGAAAGAAGAAGCTCGAACTCGACAATCTCCCTCTGAATCGCGGACCGGGGCGTCTCCGTGGATTCCGCTACTCCGCTCGGCGCCGGCTCATGGATTGTCGGGCGCGGGCGATCAAACAGTCCGGGCCTGCGCGCGTCGTCAAGAATGGGCTTCGGCGTCCGCTCCTTTGGAAAGAGTGGCGAGTACGCCGGTTCGATCGGAACACGTTGTGACGACGTGGTCACGCCACGGGTCCGCCCCTCCCACTGATCAAAGAGGCGGAGGATGTCGGTCGGATGCATGCTAGGAGAGAGCGCTTCGAGACTGTGGCTTCAGTTTCTCAGCCGGTATCTCGGGGAGCTTGTTGATGGTGAGGATTCCCTCCACCACCTGGACCACCACGCGATGAACGGTATCCTCAAACATCAATCGAGTGTCTTCGGAGTAGTACGTGACGGGATTCACGAACTTCTTGTAGAGAAGCCCGATGATCGGCATGACCAAGATTGTGTCTTCGATTGCACTCCACCCGTCCGCGAAGGCGCCTCGTAGAATGGCTGTCCCGACGCCGACCGCGACCAGAGCGAAGAGGATGCCCTTGAAAAACCCCATCGCCCCAATGAAGACGAGAGTGAGGAACGAGAGGCCGACGAGACTCGCGCAGCCCCAAAGGGCCGCGAAGCCAGGTATTCGCTTGACGAGCCACCACGAGAAGAAGAAGTCCTTGCCGAACGGGGCGCCGCAGATGTCGAAGCTGAGACGTCCATACCGGGCACGCAGATACTCGCGCTTGGCGGACAGGATACCGGACTCGCTCGCAGTGATCCGCTCGATTTGCAACTCAGGCACTTCCTTGTCCCGAAGCGCCTTCTCGACGGCCGCGTAGTAATCAAGGGTCGAGGTGCTCAAGCCCTCGACGGACTGGTGCCAGTGCGAGATGACCTCCACCGACTGTGCCATCCTGCCTCCTGTCAGGGGGAACGAACCTAGGAAGAGAGCGCGATGAGGCGGGTGGCGGAAGGGTGGTGGCTGAATATGGTCGTGAAGACTCTCCGTCTATGAGGAGACGGAGATAGATTCTGTAGTCTCTCGTCAAATTTCGATTCAGTCCTGACCTAGCCAATGCCCAAGAACGTTCCTTCCCCACCCGAGGTCTGGGTTGAAGGTGAAAAGATCCCTGACGGCCGCCTGGAGAACATCTTCCGGGCGCCACCGGGAGCACCACCTAGCTTCGTTCGAAGCTCGTTGATAGTCGGATCTCGTGGGGTCGGAAAGACTGTGTTGCTTCGTCACCACAAACAAACCCATCGCGGGATCGCCGTGAGTGTGGCGTTGGCAGCTGAACTCGCGAGCATCACAAAGCAGACAGGCCATGGACCGCTGTCCTCCGACTATTCGGCTGCGATGGAGGGACTCATCAGTAGCAAGGCTACCTCGTTACTCGCCGTGAGCATCGCTGAGCGGGTGACCCGCAAGGGAATAGGCGTGGCCGCCGAAATCATCAATCCTTGCCTGCCCCGAAGCCTTCGGATCACCGCTGGTCTCATCGAACCGCAGGCCCTAAGTGATCTCAGAGAAAAACTCGCCGAGGCCCCAGTACAAGATTTCATTGGCATCGATCTGAGGCGCGCACTACCAGAGAGTGTCAGTGCGTTAGCGAGCTTGGGACAGACGTCGCACGGACCGCTGCTTCTGTTGCTGGATAAGGCGGACATGGTGCCCACGCCCGCACTGATTCCGGTCCTTGAACTGCTAGATCAGTCCAACGAGTACGTTGTCCTCGTCGCCCTCCGCCCGGGCCATGGCGGCTACACGATGAGCCGACAGGACGACGTGACCGGCGGTGACCATTACGCGATCGCGCACCTTGGCACTAATCCGCGGTCAACTGAGTGGCGCGCGTTTGTGGCTTCAGCTGTAGAAGCCCAACTCGGCGCCGCGTATCACTCGATCCCGTCCGAAGTGCGTGATGAAGTCATCACCCTCTCGAGAGACTCTGTTCGCAACGCACTTGAGATCTTTGTCCGGTACCTCAGTGTTTCGCATGATGAGGCGAAAGAACAGCTTGTTGCCGCGCTGGACGACTACCGTGAGAATACGCTGCATGCTGCACAAAGCACACTTCAGCGGTTTCATCCAAGTTTTCGCGGAATGATTCGGCAGTTGCGTGAGGAAGCACTGGTACGACCCGGCCGAATCGACGGCCCGGTTTACCTTAGAGTAAACAGTCAGGCACCGGGCGATCTCTTCGGAACGCCCAGCGCCTTCAACAGTTTTGTAGAGATGGCGCTTAGGACTGGAGCCATTGCCATGCCTGAAGGGGCCAGATGGATGCCCGGTGTCACCCCTTCACTAATTGAAATACCACCGATACTCACTTGGGAAAAGGGCGATCCACCTTGGAGTTCGCTTCAGCCCGCGCCGATCGTTCTAGTCCATACCGAGGCTCGGGCGCTAAGTGCAGGTGGCGGAGCAGTGAAGCCGCCTCACATCTTCGTGGCCTATCGCTTTCGCATCAACGAGAGCGTGCAGTTCCGCCGAGAATTGGCGAGCGCGATGGAACATCATCGAACACTCTCCCGAGTTGTACTCGAAGACGGCAGAGTACCGCACGGCGATCCCTGGGCACAGTCGGTCCGCGATCGCATCCGCCGCTCAAAGCTGGTAGTGGGTGATGTTACGGGCGTAACCTGCGAGGTCATGTTCGAGTTAGGATTTGCCTACGGCTTGGGGAAGAGTCGCATTCCCGTAGTTGCCGATCATGCTGCGTTGAAGACGATGCCCCGCTGGCTCACAGCGACCCAAACGGCGACGTTCGGCAGCGCCGATGAAATGCAGGCGTTGCTGAATAGCATCCAGGTCCAGCTTGCGGATCCCAGGCAACACAAGCCAAAGCAGCCCGTCCCGGGACTGGCAGTGTGGCTACGATCATTGGATTGGAACAAGCACGCGCTTGAGCAGTCGATAACGGCGGCGGGCCGGGAAGGTCTTTCCATAGAATGCTTCGACACCAGCACAAGCGAAGAACGCCTAATCGAGCGCGCCGCTCAAGCAACGCTGGTTGTTGCCAGTTTTGATGGAACGCTTAACGACAGCATCGCACATTTTGTCTGCGGCGCAGTCGTAGCGATGCCCAGAGCGATGCAGCTCCAACGGCAACTTATCCTGATTGAAGAGCATGGCGCGCAACCAGGAACATGGGTTGCCGACAGCTTGCGGAGGTGCACGGACATCGCCACGCTAATGGGGCTTGAAGATGTCCCAGCAGCTATTCGGCAGTTTGGCCAGCGATATCGCAAGTGGTCAACGTCGAAGGGAAACGAGGAATGATCACGTCG
Organism: Gemmatimonadaceae bacterium; assembly: GCA_030647905.1. Classification (NCBI taxonomy): domain Bacteria; kingdom Pseudomonadati; phylum Gemmatimonadota; class Gemmatimonadia; order Gemmatimonadales; family Gemmatimonadaceae; species Gemmatimonadaceae bacterium. The sequence continues at coordinate 57,170 of JAUSJA010000014.1, forward strand.
CTCGATTCAGGAGTCCGCGGCTTTTCACTCGCGGACGTGAGAAAGCTGGCGGCCGATGCTCGCAAGACATTCTGGATCGGGGCAGCAAGTTTCGAAGAGCGATGCTGTGGCGCAATGGCAACGATGATACGCGAGCGAGTCAGACTATCTTGCGGAGTCATTCTCGATTACCAGACGAATCTTGGCCTTGACCCCGACGGAGATCGGAATCGCCAACAGAACCTTGACCGATTGCGCCGTGACGCGAGCGCCGTGTTCCCGGTAGAACCTTTCGAACATCCGGTTGACGCCTATTCGTTCGCGGAGTTTGCGGCGTTCTTGCGTGATGTGCTGTCACAAGAGCATGCGGATCTCACGGTAATCGACATAACATGCTTGACGAAGATTCACACGCTCGCCCTTGCAGCGGAGCTAGCCAAACTTAGCCCTGAACAGAAATGGGTTCTCTCCTATACGCTTCCCGAGAACTACGGTGGGATCCATTCGGAGAGCGCCGAAGGGTGGCGCGACGTGATCATTGCTCCGCTCGCGCAGTCTGCACGATTATTCAATGAAGAGTATAGCAGGGGCATAATCCTGCTGGGTCATGAGGCGGATCGGCTCGTCTTTGCACTCAGTGAGCTCGAGCCGTCGGGGGGAATCATCGTTCACGTAGATACACCGCGAAGGCCGGACTGGAAGCTGAGAAGCGCGGCGGTCAACCGGCGTACGATTCGTCGCTTGAGAGGAATGCGATTTGCGGACTGGGAGGCCGTCAGCGTTGATTCCGTAGACTATGGGCGCGTCGCATCGTTGGTCGGCGCGCAAATTGACTCCGCCAAGTCCCATGGTGCACCGGTCATCCTTTTCCCCTTTGGTCCGAAGTCTCTCATTAGTAATGTCGCCCTTCGCCTGGCTGCGGACTACGACCAAGCGTCATGGTTTGTGTACCCAGTGCCGCAGCAGTATGATGCCGGCTACACCGAAGGCATCGCTGACACTCGATGGTTCGGGATCGCGTAGTGGCTTTCTCGCTGTTGTACTGATACGCGAGTTGCGGTAGACTGAATATCGGAGGTCGGGCGAGGCTGTTGGGAACCCGGTTCAGCAAGAGCGACGCGGTGATTCGTGTTGCTCTCCCTGCACCGGAGGAGGCAGTGATGCCCAACGACAGTTTTGCTATGATATGCGCTCACGTCCATGTTAGCGCAACGAAACAATGTTCCGACCAGTTGACGTTGCTGCACGAGGCGCAATCGCTTCTTTCGCCGGTCTTCGACTCAACGAATGGAGCATCTCGTTTGAAAGCCGAGGAGCTGCGGAGACTTGCCGACTTGATCGGCAGTCTTGAGAGTTCGATCGTAAACGTCGGCGAATCCACAGACGCGCTGCTGCTGGAAAATCTCGATTTACGGCGGCAACTCTCGAACCCGTAATTCTCGGGACTTCAGTACCCGCCGGACACATTCGTGTGCTCGGCGGTTTTTCATTACCTAGAAATGCGACATCGGTGGACTTCCAGAAGGAATCCAGCAACTCGCGCCATCAGAACGGCGGCGGAAGGGTGGTGGCTGAATATGGTCGTGAGGCTTCTCCGTCTATGAGGAGACGGAGATAGACGTGGTAGCGAGGAAGGCTGATGAAATCCTCCGCCGAGAAGACAGGCGCGAACTCGCGCGCCAGAAACGCTCCGTCGGCCGCTCCGACTCGAAACGAGATAATCGTGCCCGCGTTGCCGAAGACAGCGTCCCGGATGGCGGGATCGAGCTGCGAGAGGTGTTGGTTGGCGAGAACCATTCCGACACGGTACTTCCGAAGCTCAACGAGCATCGTCGCCACCGAGAGCGTGGTGAAGGTCTGAAACTCATCAAGCACGATGGCGAAATCTCTTCGCTCCGCTTCTGGAGTATCGGATCGCGCTACGGCTGAGAGAGCCAAGTGAGAAACGAGAAACGAACCGAGGGTAGCGGCCGGTCCTTCGCCGATCCGCCCCTTGTCCAGATTGACGAGGAGAAATTTCCCAGCGTCCATGATCTGGCGCAGGTCGAGCCACTCACCCGGTTCGGTGAGAATACGACGGAGGATCGGGTCCGTGAGGGGGGCGCCGATCTTGTTTTGAAGCGGCGCGACTACGACTGAGCGAAAACCCGGCGAGTACTTCTCGAATTCGTTCGTCCAGAACTCCTTGACCACCGGGTCCTCGATGCTCGCGATTATCCCGGACCGGAAGGTGCGATCCGCGATCAATCGCGGGATGTCTGCGAGCGACGAGTCCGGTCGTTCGAGCAGCGTGAATACCACGTTCCGCAGAAGATGCTCGAGACGCGGACCCCAGTCGTCCGACCAGATCTTCTTGAAGACCTCGACGAGCCCGGCCGCGGCGAGAGCGCGATGGCTTGGCGCGATGCCAGCGAAAGGGTTGAATCGGTAGCGAAGGGATGGATCTGCCGCATCGAGGAGCACGATGTTCTGTCGGCCAGATTCGGGAACGCATCTCAAGGCTGCACGAACGAGATCGCCATGCGGATCGATCAGTGCGCCGCCGCGCTCCGCGAGAATGTCCTGGCACACGATGTTCTGCAGGAGCGTAGACTTGCCCGTGCCAGTCTTGCCGATGATCGCAATGTGACTCCGGCGGTCGAGCTGTCGAATGCCAAATATCCTTTCGCTACGGCTGGTGTTAGTGCGTCCAAGATACGTGACTGCGGAGTCTCCGTTGATCGATTTCATCCTCCCATTGTGATCGCCGGGCGGCCAACCTTCGCAGAGGGAACTTTCTGCACGGCTGGGGAGGCTGCCCGCGAGGAGTCGCGGAGCGAGCAAAGAAAAAAACCAGCGACTTCTGTCGCTGGTTTGTGCTATTCGTCGGCTGAATCAACCGATCCCGCAATTGGATCGGGTCGCATCCTTTACTAAGGCCTCGCCCGAGACAGCTCAGTCAAACCGAGTGGATTGAACGACCGAAACGTGGCTTGATAAGGAACAATCAAACTCGTCGTGTACTGATTGAGTACAGTCGAGAACGAAGATCGCCTGAACTCACTTGCCGGCACGCCTGCTATCGCGCGGATATGTCTGCCGAAGCTCTGCGGAGATGAATAGTCGAGCCGATAGGCGACGTCGGCGATTGAAGCCCCCGGCGAGTCCAACAACGCTGCGGCGTAGACGAGTCTTATTTCAGCGAGGTATCGCTTCGGCGAGGGCAAACTCGCCCGAAAGAATCGAGACATGAGCGTGCTCGCGTGTGCCTGTAGTGCCACCGATGCGAGAACCTTCAGCGTCGTCACCTTCGGCGCCACCCGGACCAACGTATCGAAGAACTGTCGACTTCCCGGAGTAGGATCGCCAAGGGCTGAAAGTACCGACCCGAGAATCTCCATGGTGGTGGCGCGTGCGGCGTCGGATACCATTTCCCGCAACTTATTCCACCCATCGCGGTCGCTGAGATCGACAAGTCGTCGAACGCCGCATGCCCCGAGGTCAAGCAATTCTTGACCAACAGTTGGGCCTTGGCCACCCAGAATCGCCACGGGTAAAACCCCCGTGCCACTCAATACGAGTTTGCCGATATCAGGAAGATTGAAGCCGTTGAGCATCCTGGGAGACAGCAGCAAGGCACGGGCCGAGGGATTCCGAACGGCTGCCAACGCATCGTGAAGTGAATCCGTGTGGATTGTCAGGAACGAGCCGAGTGTGGCAGCATCTAGTCTGCTACGCATGGCGGGCTCGAGCATCGTTACGATCGTAGCCTTGGTTTGGCTTGGTATCTTGATAGTGTGTGCGAGAGCTTTGGGCGACTCTCTTGCAGAACGTCGTCGCCGCTTCGCGATGGGATACTCGTACATCTTGACCTCCCGGCTCATGTAGGATTGAAACACGAGACGCCGCACTCAGAACCGAGAAGTCGGCGTGAGTGCGGCGTCGCATGTGGGTGAAAGAACGGATCGGTCGCGGCTATGCCGCTACGATTCCACTCTCAATGGTAGACCCGATCAACTACTCAATGCAGGAGGGAGGTTTCTGCGTGGCGTGCACGACGCGCGCCGGATGCAAGAAACGCCGCGAGAACGGGGTTTCTTTGGTTGGAGCATATTCATGTTCGCGGCTTAGCACCCTCTTGCATTTGGTGCGATAATGAATCTCATGTTTACCCGTGAGCAGTGTATGGCAACGCCCGCATTACCGTCATTGGCACATCATGCAACCAAGTGAATTCATTCAACAAAATAAGACGCAGGTCAAGCTTGCCGGGCCTCGATACACTCCCGGCATGGATCCGAATGCTCCGAACATCGAAATCAAGTCAGTACTCCTAACCGGGAGCGCAGTTGCCTTGAATACGATTTGGGCGGAGCATATCAAAGCACTCAGAGACGGTTTGAAGAAAGCGTCCGAACATCCACCGGCTGCAGTGCGCAACACGTTCAAGAGACGGGTATACAATCTTGCTAACCTGACGACGAAGCTTGATCAATTGATTACCGCCGATGCGGCAAATGTAGAGGTGCGAAGCGCTACCCTTCGTAAAGCAACAAAGCGCGTAGTGCGGTCGCTTTCCCATGTGTTGCAGGAGCTAGAGAAACTGCACGCGTCTGCACACGATGATAAGGCACGCCGGGACGTTGAGAACGCGATGCACTCGACGCGAGTGATCCAAAACGCCGTGGAAGAAATCGTGCTGCTTGTGGAATCACCGGCGTGGAATGCTGTTACAAAAAAAGCAGTCCTGCTACTCGGTGAATGGGGTACCGGCAAGACGCACTTTCTGTGCGACCTCACGCTTCAACGCGACCGTCGGAAACTGCCGACTCTTTTCTATCTCGCTCAAAATCTTTCCGGTGGCATTGACCCTCTTCAGGCGATTTGCGATCAAACGCGTCTAGCACAAAATCCGCGCGCACTCTTCAAGCGGCTAGACGCACTTGGTCAACAATCGGCGAGCCGTGGTCTCCTCATTATTGATGGGATCAACGAAGGCGATCGTGCCCAGTGGAAGCGAAGCGTTCGTGCGATCACTGGGTTGTTAAAGGGATTAGACAATGTCGGCGTAATCCTCAGTTGCCGACGTCCGTTCGACGATCAGATATTTTCTGCTCGCAGTCGTGCCGCGTTTGTTACCATAGAGCATCCGGGTTTTGAGACGGTGGAGTTTGACGCGCAGGTCGAGTATTTCGCGTACTACAGGATTCCAGCCCCGCATGTGCCGCTGTTGGCGCCAGAGTTTGCTCGACCGTTGTTCTTGAAAATGTTATGCGAAACGGTTTACAGCCTCGCAGCGAACGGCAAACGAGCGTACTTGCGTGATCTGAGTTCCGGACAGAAGGGGATGACGCGCGTCCTGGAGGATTTCGTGAAGAAAATCGGCAGGCGCATAGAGACGGATTTCGCCTTGCCGGCGAAGGCATGTTGGGACTTGCTGAAAGGGTATCACTCGCAAGCGCACGGACTGATAATTGGCATTGCGCCAATAATGGCCGCGTCCGTTCGCGAATACGTAACAATGCCGGAGGCTCTATCAGAGATTCAAAAGGTTACGGGATGGAATTCAAGCCGCCAATGTTCCCGACTGCTAGAGCGCCTGTTCGTTGAAGGCTTACTCCTGCGCGGAGTGAACTACGAAACAGCGGGCACCTATACGGAGGTTGTTCGCTTACCCTACCAACGTTTCAGCGACCATCTGATATCGCGGCACCTGATGCAGGCGTACCTCAACACAAACACGCCAGGAACGATTCGTCGAAGTTTCTATTCCAATCGTCCGCTTGGAAAAATCTTCGCTCTTTCTCCTGGCGGCCATAGCTTCGCAATGCCAGGCCTCGCCGCAGCATTGATGTTGGAATTCCCGGAACGTGTCAAACGGGACGTCCCAAAAAGCGAGCGTGAACTCCTGACCTATCTTCCAGTTTCGCGAAGGCTCGTGAGACCCGTACAAAGGGCCTTTCTTGATGGCCTGGAATGGCGCTCAAGCGGTTCCTTCAGTAACGAAACCGATTACATCGTCGAATTCTTGTTACGGCGGGCAGGGGATGATGCGAAGAATCAGACACTCGAATCATTGGTTGCGTTAGCGACCCGGCCGGGACATCCATACTCTGCAACGCGGCTTAGAGGCTACCTAGCCAAAGAAACCATGCCGGCTCGCGATCTGTTTTGGTCGGAGTACATTCGGCAAGCCTCAGACACCGCGACCATCTTCCGCCTCCTCGCCTGGCTTGATCGTACACAAAATGCTCCCATACCGCGTCGTGTGGCCCGGGATGCCATAACTCTATTGGCGCTGTTTCTTACAACAACGCGTCGAGCATTACGTGATCAAGTGACGAAAGCGCTGGTCCAGCTCGGGAGCCGGAATCCCGCCGCTCTCTTCGCGGCTACAATTCAAAACCTCGGGTTTAACGACCCCTATGTGCCTGAGCGTCTGCTTGCCGCGAGTTATGGTGTGGCGATGCGCTATTGGGCGGACCCTAACGGGGCTTCGGTCCGCAAACAATTACCGCGTCTGGCCAAGCAACTAACGGAGAAGATGTTCGTTCCACCAGCGCCTAACAGCACGTGGCATGTTTTGATGCAAGACTTTGCGCTCGGCGTTGTTGAACTTGGGCAACGGATTCAACCGAAATGCATTCCCTCGCGCTCCAAACGATACGTGAAGAGCCCACTCACCCATATTCCCTCGCCGTTCCCAGAGGCCTCAGCGATCACAGACAATGAAATTGGGGACGTGGCAGATGCGCTACATATGGACTTCGATAACTACACTCTCGGTCACCTAATCCCGGAACGCCGAAACTACGATTCCAACAATGCGGAGTATCAGACGGTCCGGCGTCAGGTTTTGCGGCGGATGGCAAACTTGGGCTACTCGGGGAAGCAGTTCAAAACTATTGATGATTTGATTGGCCGGTACTCTTGGTATGCTCGAGGTGACGAGTCGGAGAAGGTAGACCGGTACGGGAAGAAATACTCATGGATCTCGTACTTCGAACAGTATGGATTGCGTTTGGATGCAGGGCTCCTATCCGAATGGAGGTCGGAAGAGCGCACATCCGACATAGATATTGATCCAAGTTTTCCGACGCCCGCGAGGGAATGGCTTCCGAAGCTTTCAGATCCGTTTGCGAACGCACCCCACGATCATACCGAATGGATAGCAAACGGAACTACTCCAGACTACTCAGACCTTCTTCGAAGAGATGAAGTTGATGGAATCAAGGGACCTTGGGTCCTCGTCGAAGGATTTGTTGAACAGGCTGCACCAGATGACGCTCGTCGTGTCTTCACTTTTGTTCGCGGGCTCGCCATCCGAATTCGGCAGAAGGACCTGGTGACCCGGATGTATGGCCGTGTCGAATATCCGGGAAACTCGCAGTTGCCAGAGCCAATCGACTGCCACTATACGTTCGGCGGCGAGATTCCTTGGGCTAAGCGTTTCGCAGTCAGTCTGCGCACGAAAGGAGGGCTTGCGAAGCCTGACCGGCGCTTTGCGTTTGGCCGCTATTCCAATGGTAGATGGAGAGGAATAGCAGTTGAAGTTTTCGGAGCGCGCTTTAGCTGGGAAGGGTACCACAGCCGACTCAATCAGGTAAGCGGCGTGGTTGTTCCAACACCTTCCTTTTGCGATCGCTTCGGTCTGGTGAACCATGCGAATCGGTGGGACTATTTTACCAGTTCCGGTCACCAAGCCACGATTTACCGAGAATTCAAAGAACCGGGCGCCACTTTTGGCTCTCATCTGTTGTATGTGCGCGCGAGCTTAATGCGCCGGTACTTGCAGGAGAACGAACAGCGTCTTGTTTGGTTTCCGTGGGGAGAACGAACTCTAGCTATCGATGCACTCAATCAACATCGTGATAGGTTGTCAGCCGACTTCAAGCATTATCAGGAGATTCATCGGCAGTCAGCAGTGTGGTCCGGTCGCTGACACAAAACAGCGGTCAGTGGTTCTTGCTATGATGCCTCCGTGAAGTGCTCAAGAAAATGCTTGAGGAGGCGGTTCAGCGCCGCTGACTCGTTCCCAAGGGATTGGTAACCATCCGGAGAAGGAAGGAGAGCGAAAACTTCTGGGCAGAAGTAGAGGCGGACATCGATGGCAGAGAGGGTCCTCCAATGCTATCCGCCGATGACTAGGCGTTGAGGCTGAAAGCAGGCATGCGCCACTTACTCGATGGCATCCGTCAGTTCCGGAATATAAGAGCGCACCCGAAAGGTCTTTCGCTTCGTTTGCCCGGTATGACGTACACCGAGCTCCAATTTGTACACGACTTGATCGCACAACTATTCGCGCCTGCTGCGTAGCGGAAGAGCGTGGCGCCGGCCGAGCCGGTGGATGTGGGGATGTTGGGGATGTTGCCAGAGGTGCTAGGCGGCACGTTGATCGCTCTCACTGGCGGCCAGAATGTTCCGGATGTTCTCCATGATTTGAGCGAAGCTCGCATCTCCTTTCTCCAAAAAGGTTCGAACGTCGTAGGCAGTTGAGCACATATTTTGATTGCTGTCTAGGTGGAATTATTTACCAAAAAGGGTTAATCCCATAACGCCTCCAGGATGGTAGGCCCAAGAAAGTCGGCGAGCTGCCCGCTTGGTTTTGCTTTGCCAATTGCCGTCCCTACTCGCTTCGTCCAGTGAACATTCTTCGGATCTAAGATGGCTGATAGTTCATTGATTAAGTGCTTAATATCGACGCTCTTTCTATCCCATCCATCGCAGCCAAGTAGACCGGCTTCCTTGTTGCCGTACTTGTCGGCCTGCGCTTTGATTTGGATGCACCCAGTAGGCCAATCGACACCGAGATCGGCGATGACCTCATCAGCGAGGTAGAGGTTTTCGGATTCGCGACATTCCAGTCGAAGGAAGGGAACATGATCTTGGGGCGTAGTCTGGCCGGTCGGCAGCCGTTTGTCCCCATCCAAGAGGGCATAGCCGGCAGGCGGTGTTGTCGTAGTGCGGAGACTATCAAAGATTTGTTCTAGTGTCTTTTGGTACTTGAAGATCTCTTCCCCGTCGCACGGCAAGACTGCCAGCTTGATAACGTGGTGCCGAGGGACCTGGCTCCAGGCACGATAGTCATCGTCGCCTTCAACGAGTAAGAGCGGAGACCCGAATAATGGTCCCATCAAAGCATGACCACCCAAACAAGATGAGACCTCCTGAAGGTGTTTCGTGAACTTGATTGCCTCTTGAGGTAATGTCGATCGATTGAGATAGATAGCGCTAGTCTTCTCCTTGCCATGATAGCCGAGTGCTGCGAGCAACGTAGTGCTGTGCGTGGCGACTATCATTTGCACGCTGTATTTCTCTGCTAGCTTGAGGAGAAAGGCTGCGAGATACTCCTGTAGATCGGGGTGCAGATGAGTGTCGGGCTCATCGACTAGGAGGAGTCTCTCTGGCGTGTTCTCGAGATGCCAGATACCGCAGATGGTAGCCAGGTCAACTGCTATGGAAATCATTCCAATTTCCCCGCTACTCACCTGATTCACCTCCGTGACAAGCGTTCCGTCAGAGCGCTGTAGTTGGAAATAGGGCATCTCAGATGTGACACGGAGCGTAAAATCCGGAAGCAGGTCCTTCATAAGCTTATGAAGATCTTCGATCGTGTCATCGGTTGATCCAGGCTTAAGAAGAAAGCCTCGCTTTTGAATTAGGACTTGCAGCCGAGCGAAGGTTCGCTGGCGGTAATCGGTCAGCGTGTTCTGTTGGCGATTGCCGGCACGATTTGCTCCAGATGATTCCTCGGTGACAAAACGGGGTTCGAACTGGAGACTCCCTGGACGCTCCGGCAATGCGAGATGCCGATTGTTTGGGGATTGACTGAGAAGGGTTCGAAGAAGAATGCTCTTACCTGATCCATTCTTGCCGAACAGGACCGTAATATGGTTGAGCCCTTCGAGAATCCAGGTACCTCCACCTAGATATGGGGGCTGTGCTATGGAAAGTGATGTAAAGTGAATTGTCATTGAGAAGGATTGGAATGTCCGCCTTTGTCACCACAATACGGCAAGTCTACCACGACGATGCAACGCGACAAGTAAAAATGCTAATTTCCCGACGTGGACCACACCGAAAGACAAAGATGTAGCAAAGTCGATCCTCAATTTGAACATTGAGCTTTTCGATGTATGTCTCGCAACGTGCTGCCATAAAGTCGATGTCAGTGCTCAATAACCCTGCTGCCACGAAATACTCGATCGACGGTCCGAAGGAATTGCGGAGATTCTTCGTCCGTATCATTGCGGCGCACGAATCCAGTATGCCGCGCACTTCTTCGACGGTTTCTCGAAAGCATCCGAGCACGGCGCCGAACGATCGGAGAAGCGTGAGCAGTTCACGCGCCGGAGCTTCGCGATCCTTCCCAGCGAACCCGCACGCGTAGACGAGAATGCTTGTGTCGAGATAAACCTTGGTACCAACGAACCGCTGCGCCGCCCTACTGCTATCGGGCAGGTACAGAGCATTTGCCAGAAGAGTCCCTTTTGCGACTGTGAGCAGGTCGTCAAATAGTTCGGGCTTCGTAGTCTGAACCGAAGCGCAAAACGAGCCGACAATGTAGGACGAATCGGCCGAGGGCGGCGGAACGTCGATCACACGCCCTTCGACGCTCGCGTAGAGAGTTTCTAAGCCTTCATCGGCTACAAACGCGATGATGGCGGCCTCGGCTTCGCTAGCCGACCACTGCTGACCGCATTTCTCGCTAGCGAACGTCGCCAACGCTGAAACCAATCGCTCTACCCCTTGCTCGACCTCGGCGCGCAAGTCGGCAAAATTCTCGTCCGTGCATCTCGATGAGTCGCGAAAGAAAACTCCAGACTCTCTCCTGACAAATCCATCCTTAGCAGCACGATTCAAGAGGGTTTTCAGCACATGCAACGGAAGAGTCAAACCGTGCGCGCTCTTAATCCGATCCTGAAGGTCGGGAATGCTCACGGCGTCGTCATTCCCCAACGCTAGTGCGGAGACCAGAAAAGGCGTGAAATTGTCTAGATAGTCGAGATTGCGGCGTTCCCAATTCACTTTCAAAATGGCGAGGCTAGCAGCCGTAGTCGTCCTCATGCTTCGAACTCCAAAGTGTTTGGTGACGTCGCATCACCGAAAATACGCAGCCTACGCCAGCCATCGAGCAAAGCCAGACCGATGGAAAGCACAGATAAATGCTATACAACCGCTAGCAATCCGCTATCACGCTGCCTGATTGAGCCGCATCAGCACTCGGCGACCGCCGTGGCGACGACAGGTCGGAAGCTCGCCAGGCGGCGTTGGGGTACAGCGGAAGCAGCTAGGGCAGCAGTCCGCTGCTCACCCTCTCGCGAAGGAAGGTCCCGTTTACTATCTGAATGGCGAAGGCATACGCTTCGTGCAGCGTAGCCATCTCAGCGAGCCTATGGTCCGGCGTTTCGGTAGAAGCGACTGAATCCCACGGCCGAGACCATCCGAGCGCGAGTTGGATGGCCATTTCGGTTGTTAGACCCGATTGACACAGCGCCCGAAGCGGCTCGACTAGTTTTTTGTTGTGCGTGCACGATGGTAGTCAGACTGCCTCCGGAGAGCCATGCCTTCCGTCCCTTGTGCAAGCAGAATCACGCATGCGCTGACAACCTTCGCGTGCCCAAGGCAGCAAGATCAGCGCAATCTGGCCTCGGCCGCGTAACCCTAGCCAGCCATTCCCGCTGCCTGTACGACTCCCGCGGGAAACAGGTCCTGAATGACTTGGCTGGTTGGAAGGTCGATGAACTCGCGATTGATGTATGCGCCATCATCGCCACTAAGTCCCCACAACTCTCTTAGAGCAAGCTCGATGCGGCGGTCCTCAACGCCGCCCAATATCGCTCGCCTTTCCAATATTGAGTTCACGTCTTCGCAAATGGTTTCATGGAGGCTTTTCTCCCGTGGCTTGGATAGGTCCACCTTTGGTATAGGTAGTTCAGAAAGTCGACGATGGGTTAGCTTCGCGTGCGCCTTTGCAGGGTCGACTTCCGAGAAGCGCTTGAAGACGTAGTACGCCATCGTGCGTGACACTAAGGCGGCGAGAACGAACTCCAGACTCAAACCCATCTCCTCTACGTTTCGTTTGAGCTTATAGATGTACATGGACTGTGGGCAGCGAGAGTCCGTCCTGTCGATGGTTGCGACGACGCCGAGGCCCGCCTGTCGAACGAGGATCTTCGGCGGCGAATAAATCACGGGATCCTTATAAGTCCAACCCGAAATGCTGGTGTTTAACCATTTCTCGGGAACCACATGCTGGTAGCGATGATTCACGTCGTCGCCGTCAATGAACGGCACCAGACTTCCACTGCGATCGCTCAGGTCGGTGCTAATCAGATTGAACTTTGAAACACTCCTCGGTGTTAAGAGGTGTCCGCACTTGGGACAAATCTTGTTCTTGTATCCGAGAATCTTGTCTTTCTCGCCGGGGGTCGTTGGAGAGAGACAGCTCGGGCAAATCCATGCCAGCCCCGCCTTGTTCATTTCCTCTCCACGCGCGCGGTCACATAGGTCCATTAGTGGCGTCGCGTTGTTGGCCATCACGGCCATAAGCTGGTCGTCTCTCACTCCCCTAAAAACTTCGATTTCATAAGTCGGCGAGGTGAGTGAGCGTTGAACCGGGACGAGCCTGCTTCGCTGCGCTTCGATTTGTCGAAGCGGAATTTGTCCTTGAATCGCCTTGGTCCTTAGCACTCCAGAAACGACCCCACACCGCATCTGCGCGTCACTCGTGGCCACCCCTCGGCGAGCCTGCAAGACCACTGTTCCCATACGCACGTGCCTCCCAAACCAATCGGGGCCGAGGTTGTAAACTTTCTCAACTACAGCGTTGTGGAATAGCAGCTCGCGAAGGCGTGCTTTGTTGGGATAGAAGAGGCTGTCAGGTAGTACGAAGGCGAGGCGTCCTCCCTCTCGTAGGGCCCGCAGGGCGAGCAGGACGAACAGTTCCCAAGAATCCCAACCCTCATCGGTAATCCCCAGAGCTGCTAGAGCACGTTCCCTAACCTCCGGCGCCACATGTCCTCCCCAAGGAGGGTTGCCGATGAGAAGATCAAACGACGCGGGAGCAGCGCCAAGCCGCGCGAAGAAGGCCTCCACGTCGAGACTATCAGCGACAATCAAATTTCCACCTAGGTCCGCTACCTTTTCGCCTTTTTGTGCGGACCGCAGCCACAGAGCAAGCTTTGCAATCTCTACCGCTTGAGGGAGGCGATCGGAACCGAATAGACAGCTACGCAATAGAGTCGCTTGGTCATTTCTTGCAGCGGAGGTGAACAAAGTCGCAGCCGCAGTGCGTGTTGGAATCGAGTCATTGAGTGCGCGTATCCGCCAATACTCTTCGAGCATTTCCCGGTACGCGGAAACCAGAAATGCCCCAGAACCACAGGCAGGGTCCAGAATCCGCATCGAAAGCAGTTTGCTCATGCGCTTCTGAAGAGAAGCTTCTAGGTCTGCCCCCACTCCGGACGAGATAGGTGCCTCATCGTTGAGCAGAGAATGAATCGCACCTCTCGACAAGAAATCCGAGAGCACGTAGGCCGTGTAGTAAATACCATTGGCCTTCCGTTCGTTGATCTTCTCCGCTGCCGATTGCTGGTTGGGTGAACCCAACCTTTCCAAATCCGAAAGAGACTCCTCGAAGATGTGACCGAGCAGGTGTTCGTTTAGTTCTTTCCAGAAGTCGAACTCGTGAAGGCCCCAGACTCCGAAGATGATTCGGGGAAACCCGTCAAGGTCAATTATGTAGCGTTTGTCGTGCAGAGTATCCGGCAGATCGACATGATCAATGATGCGATGGTCCTTGAATAACTCCCCATTGTATGCCGATAGCCTCAGGCCACTCGTTAGCGGGCTTCCCTTATCAACCTCGTGAAAGAGGTATTTCAGTTGGTCGTACACCTTGAATGGGCTCGGCCCGGCCATCTGCCTCGCGGCTGTCGTCGCGCGCTTGACGGTGCCCTGTGGAATGAGCGCCTGAGGATGGTCCTCGCAGTAATAGATGAAGAGGAGCCGATCTAGGAGTCTTTGAGTGGCTTCAAGGAGTTCTTGGTGTGACGGCACTGGAGCCAGCTGCGCGGACGCTAATCTGAGCCCGTCATACAGGTCAGCCCTGATGCGATAGTACGCCTCATAAAAACTGTCCCGGATGGCCAACTGTCTCTCGGTAGTCTTGTCATACAGACTGTCGACGGGAGCGATGCCTTCCGTAGTACCGATTAGGAAATCATGATGCAGCAAGAAGTAGAGACGGCGAAACGTACTCGATGCAGCTTGCTCCTCGGAAACGCACTTCCGCAGATCGAACTCCTCATACTCCGTTCGGGAGTCGACAGAATAGAGCCGGATGACTTGCATGTCGGAGACGAGGACCCAGCGCACACCAAGAATGCTTTCGCCATAGAAAAAGGCCTGCTCTATCGGGGTCTCGTTGCTAACGCGCGCCTGCGGCATGTCGAGTTCCGTGCCCGGTGTTTTCAACTCAAGAGCGGCTGAAAACAGCACCTCTTCGGAAGAAAACGCTCCAAGCATTCCGTCAGGTGTTCGCTGTATGTGAGTTACTTCCGACGGCGGCTTTGGATAAAGCGAGGCCACTTGATCGTGGCTCGGGTACAGCCGATACCCTAGTACTCCACAGAAGACGTCCTGCAGGAATCGCTGTTCGAGGCTGGCTTCCTTGGCTCGCGTTTGTCCCAACGCACTAAGCCATCCGGATAGCTGAGCAAGTCGGCGTTCCTCATCCGGTATAACGGTGGCCTTGTGGTCGTCCAAATACTGCGAGAGGACCCCGGTGCCGAAGAGGAGGCCCTTTCCCGAGCCCGCTCCGAAGAGAGAGAACTGATAGGTTTTTCGCAACTATTGTCGTCCTTCTGCTGAGGCAGTGTTTCAAGCGGCAGGGATACTATCGCGGTCGCTGCAAACTTACGGCAGATCATACAGAAACTGCCATCTGTAGAAGGACGGACGGGATGCGAGGTAGGGTGAGTTCAACCGGTCGATGCAACATCATTCATGATGCACCGACTTGGGAGAGCAAAGCACATGGCACGCATTGGACGACCCGGACTCTCAGATCAGCACAAGCTCGAACTCTGGCAGCGATGGAAAGATGGCCAGTCGCACAGCGAGATCGCGCGTGCGTTGGGAAAACATCCCGCGTCGATTCATGGGATCGTCGAGGGGCGGGGTGGCTTGGTTCCTCCTCTCCGGACCCGATCACGTTTGTCGCTGGGTCTGCCCGAGCGCGAGGCCATCTCGCGCGGGCTGGCGATTGGGCACTCGATTCGGGCCATTGCGCACGCGCTACAGCGAGCCCCCTCGACTATCAGTCGTGAAGTGACTCGCAATGCGGGCCGCACAGCGTACCGTGCGGTCGATGCCGATGAGCGGGCGTGGGGGCGCGCCGTGCGCCCGAAGCAGTGTTACCTCGCCACGCACGATGCCTTGCGTGCTCTGGTCGCGATCAAGCTGCACGCGGACTGGTCGCCGGCGCAGATTGCAGGATGGCTGGTGCGTGAATTCCCCGAGGATGGCACAATGCGGATTTCGCACGAGACGATCTATCGCAGTCTCTACATCCAGGCGCGCGGGGTCCTCAGACGAGAGCTTCGCCTGCACTTACGGACGCGTCGTCGGATGCGGCGCAGCAATCGCGCCTCGACGGCTGGACAGGCGCGGGGCCAGATCGTTGATGCGATCTCAATTGCGGATCGCCCCGCCACCGTTGAGGATCGTGCGATCCCAGGAAGCTGGGAAGGCGATCTGCTCGCCGGGGCCAAGAACACGCACATCGCGACACTCGTGGAACGACAGTCCCGGTTCGTGCAGCTCCTGCGTATCACCGGCAAGGACATGGCGACCGTCGTGCAGGCACTCATCCGTGAGGTGCAGCAGCTGCCCGCTGGCCTCATGACATCTCTCACGTGGGACCGCGGGATGGAGATGGCGCAGCACCGAGTCTTCACCGTGGCGACGGACGTGGCCGTCTACTTCTGCGACCCGAAGAGCCCCTGGCAGCGCGGCACGAACGAAAACACGAACGGACTGTTACGGCAATACTTTCCGACCGGCACGGACCTCTCGACGTACACCCAGGCCGATCTCGATGCCATCGCGCTCAAACTCAACACGCGCCCTCGCAAAACTCTTGGATTCCTGACGCCTGGAGCTATACTCGCTGCCTGCGTTGCATCGACCGGTTGAACTCACCCAATACACGAGCGAGGAGTTTCAGCGGCTACTCGACAATCTGGGCGTCACGTGCAGCATGAGCCGCTCAGGCAACGTCTGGGACAACGCGGTGATGGAGAGTTTCTTCTCGACAATGAAGATCGAACGATGCCACCGCAAAGATTATCGTACTCCAGATGCGGCACGCGCCGACGTGTTCGACTATATCGAACGCTTCTACAATATCACGCGGAGGCACTCATCCCTGGGTAACCGAAGTCCTGTCGACTTCGAGCGGACAATGGCAGTAGCTTAACTCGCCGTCCACGGAACCCGGCGCAGTTCACTTATGACATGTTCTTGGACGCATTAAGCAGCGCGCACAGTTCCTAAGTGGCGACTACTTCTAGTCGTCCTAGCTTCAGAGTCGAAGGGAGAGGGGCTGGCTGTCACTGTCTCTCTTCGCTCTGGAGTGATCTGGATGCGCTGCGGTGGGGCGTGCTGTGCGGAGTCCGATCTACCCCTTTCCAAGGGAACCTTTTTGATACGCTCCTGTATCAACTAAGTAGTTGTTTAGCAACCACTTAACCGATTCCATAGTGCGACACTGGTCGTGATCTTGCACTAGGGTTAAGTTGACATCGCAATGTGACTGTCGCAGGATAGCACCAGTTGCGAACACGGTTAGATCAGCGTCTTCCGACTGATCGACCTTTGAGAAGCCGCCACTGTCTAGCGAACTCCCTAACCAGTTTAGGGGTCTCTGCTCTTCGAGCAGATCAGCAGACGGGGCGGCTTCTCGCTTTTATCTAGGCGTCCACAGCCAGACGTTGAACTTCAGCTTTCCGCTTGCTGTCCGCATGATGACGTTGCGCGAGAAAAGCCCCTTCTCGGCAATGTAGGCAGCAAGCGCAATCTTGCTTGGGCTCGCGCGCTCGAAACAATGCTTACCATTCATATGGTAGCAGACCGCGCCGACCAACACGTCTGCGAGTTGAACAAGACAATCCTTTTTTGAGTCTCGGGCAATTACTTCAGCGAAAATGTCTCGGCTGATTCCGAAGTCCTTTCGAGCCGAATGATTGAGAACAGCCTTAAGGTCGCCAAGACTGTTGCGCTCCCTGTTGTTGCGCTGGTCAAGGACCACACGATAAGTGGCATTCGGCGACACCCGCCTACGTATGAGCCAGTGAAGATCGCGGTAGTAATCCTGCTCAGGGTCTTCCCCTCTATTGCGACCCATGTTGTAGCTGTCGATGACCAAGGCGTTAAACCGACACTTCATGGCAAAGAACGCATCGACAATCTTTAGATACGCTGGGTGACACACGGGACCTGTGGCTTTGCTCCACTTCACTTCGCCATCAGGCTTCCACCCCACTTCAGCCCGAATCGCGGCCATTGTCGCGCGTAGTTCTGGCTCGTAGTCAGCACGAATCCAGATCCCCCCGAAAGCCTTATACCGACACCCCGACATGCTGCTCTCGTCACAGAAAATGTTGAGAGCAGCCGGCGCTGGCGCTGGCGGCGATGAATAGCCCTTAGAATCGGGTGAAGTGACGGACGACATGCTACGGTGGCTGGAGTGGCGTTTACTTTTCGGTCCTGCGCAGTATACCGCACCCAGGTACTCGCGCAACAGTTGGCAATTGTGTCAGCCCCCTTCCGCTCCTAATGGCGGTGCGAGAAAACGATGGCTGGTGAAAGCGCCTGGTTCCCTGCACTCGAACACGAAGATAGAGCTTACGTGAAATGAACGGACAACACGCGAAGGTGGAGAGGGACCTGCTGCTATTGGTTTTGACAGCGATTGAGGAGTCGTGCGGGAACAGTGTAGAGCTTTCGGGATTCCGTGCGGCAATGACACGCGCCGTGATGGTCCATTATCTTCACACAAGTAAGAAACCCATGAAAAATCCGGTTCATCTTTGCGCCAAATGAGGCTATACCGATGACTGCACCGCAACCCGAATCCGAATCGCCAGAGTTCACGAAGTTCGAGCTAGAGAGCCTACACTTGATGAGTGCCAATTCCGGCGATTGGTTCCTTCAGGACCTAGTTGCGCTGGCTAACAAAGGCATCACTCTGAGCGTCACGCTTTCGCTTGGCGGGTCCATGGTATCGGGTCAGATCATCGGTGGGCGAGAATACTTCACTCTGCTTGGTGAAGCAGTCGGTGCGGCAATGGGTCTCAGCGAAGATGAGGCGCGCAACATGTTTGCGGGATACAGGGACATCTATCCTGAAGCAACAAAGCATGAGGAAGACGATGAGGAGCAGGATGATGATGACAATCGGGATAAGGAAACAGGGGAGAGGGAGCGTGGTCAACGCCCAGCGGCTTTTATTCACCTGAAGAATGCGCGGACCTACTTTGGCACATCTCAGGTTCCGCAACGCTACGAAGGAATCCTGTGGAGAGGGAGAATCAGCGAGGTCGCAGGTTACACCTTTGGGGAAATGAGGACCGAACAGCAGTAGTCCGGCGATTCTTGCAGAAAAATCTCACGATTATTCGCGCCGGTATCCGTAGCAAGTCAGCGCTTCCATTCCCCCCATACGGGCCTGCGCCTGAGCGGGTCACCGGGAACACAGTAGGCAGGGCGGCAGTCGCATACGGGTCAAGCTAGGGCACCCAGCGCATGCGAAAGCAGGCTGGGCACAGTAGGCACACGCTCCCTTTTTTGGTCTCTAAGTCCCTACGGGTGTCCACTGCGGCAGCCCCGGCGTCGCATCCACCTCGACTGTCACGTCATAGGCGTCGATTCCAAGGAGCGCCGCCGACTGAATCGCGGCAAGCATCCGCGAAGATTGTGTTCCCGCCGCTACCGCGAGGACATCGTCCCCGCGCGGCGGGAATCGCGCGAGCGCAGAATGCGCGGACGAACCCATTTCCCGAGGTGCGGCGTATATATAGATGCGTCGAGTCAGTGTGACGATTCCGGCGCGTTTCCAACCGCCAGCTCTCAATACGATGACATCCAGAATCTTCTTTGCGATTCCCGCTCTCATGTTGTACGCGTCTCCATCGGTCGCGCCAGCGGCGGCGCAGGCTCCCGCACCAGCCGCGAAGGCGGCCTACACGCGGCCCGGCGACGCGGAGCTCAGGCGCAAGCTGACGCCGATCCAGTACTCGGTGACACGAAGGGACGACACGGAGATGCCTTTCCGAAACGAGTACCACGACAATCACGAGGCGGGCATCTACGTGGACGTCATCTCCGGCGAGCCGCTGTTCAGCTCGCTCGAGAAGTACGACTCGGGCACCGGCTGGCCGAGCTTCTACCGGCCGCTCAAGCCGGGCAGTCTGCGCACGAAGACCGATTACAAGCTCGGATATCCGCGCACCGAAGTTCGCTCGACGCTCGCGGATTCGCACCTGGGGCATCTCTTCGACGACGGCCCGCGGCCGACGGGACTGCGCTACTGCATGAACTCGGCGGCGCTGCGGTTCGTCCCGGTGTCCCGGCTGCAGGCGGAGGGATACGGGAAGTACTTGCCTCTGTTCGTGAAGCAGGGGAAGGCGAAGTAAGCTCTCGACAGACAGATCAACGGAGAGGGACGCAGGTCCGAGGTGACAGAGGCGCAGTTGCTGGCTGCGACGTACGACCACAAAAGGAAGCGGGGCGTCTCTCGACGCCCCGCTTCCTTTTGCTCTCATCCGGCTCCCGAGGGAGCCGGACTCGATTTCAGAGCCTTACTCGCCGCCCGGGGGGACGACGATGTTGTCGGCGCCGATCGTCACGATCACGAAGTCATCGCGACGGTTGCGCTGCCAGCAGGTCTCAT
>JAUSJA010000015.1 GCA_030647905.1 Gemmatimonadaceae bacterium
CCAGTCCTATCGTATCCATCGGCTGGCCTCCCGGTTAGTTGTGCCTCGTCGCAAGACGATGAGCACGTCCGTGTTTGTGGGGCGAAGTTGCCACCACGTCGCCGTGGAGGTCCAGCCACTTCATACCAACTAATCAACGGAATGAAGCGCCTTTCCCTCTAAACGTTTTTCTCCGTGTCTTCGTGTCTCAGTGGCGCGCAAGGTGGCTCGCCTCCATCTTGCCAGCTCGAAACTGACCCACTACGGAGCGTCTGAGAACCCTTGCAACGGCCGCTTCGCGCGGCGACCTTCCGGACATATGCCTGAACAACTGATGAAAGGCGCCGTGAGCGTCGAGGACGGCCGCGTGACGGTCGTGAACGAGGCGGCGCTCGCCTCGGAGGAGATGGATGCGCTCGTCAGGCACGCCGTATTCGGCGACCAGGACACGCGCGACAACGCGCGATGGCTGATCTGGGAGATCGGACAGGCCGTCGGCGTGATTCCGTCGTCCATTCACGATCTCTACATGGCCAGAGGCCGCGGCGAGACGGGCGGCTACACCGTTCCCGCCATGAACGTGCGCGGAATGGCCTACGACACGGCGCGGTCCATTTTCCGGTCGGCGATCAGGCTCGACGCGGGTGCATTCATTTGCGAGATCGCGCGGTCGGAGATTGCGTACACCGATCAGCGTCCGGCGGAATATGTGGCGGTGCTGATGGCCGCGGCGCTGCGTGAGGGCTGGCGCGGGCCGCTCTTCATCCAGGGCGACCACTTCCAGGTGAATGCGAAGAAGTTCGCAGTTGACCCGGCGAACGAGGTGGACGCCGTGAAGCAGCTCGCGCGGGAGGCGATCGCGGCGGGCTTCTACAACATTGATGTGGACACTTCCACGCTGGTGGACCTGTCGAAGCCCAATCTCGACGAGCAGCAGCGGGTGAACTACGAACAGGCCGCCGACATCGCGATGTTCGTGCGGCAGCAGCAGCCGGAAGGCATCGGTATCTCGCTGGGCGGGGAGATCGGAGAAGTGGGGACGGAGAACAGCACCGTCGAGGAGCTCCATGCATACATGCATGGGTTCAATGCGACGCTGGCTCGCATCGCTCCGGGTGTCGAAGGGCTCTCCAAGATCAGCGTGCAGTCGGGAACGACGCACGGCGGCGTGGTTCTGGCCGATGGCACCATCGCCGACGTCCACATTGAATTCGGCACATTGCAACGATTGTCGGAAGTTGCGCGGAAGGAATACGGCCTGGCCGGAGCGGTACAGCACGGCGCATCCACGCTGCCCGATTCCGCATTCAACAATTTTCCGCGCACCGAGACAGCGGAGATCCATCTCGCCACCAACTTTCAGACGATGCTCTACGATCGCCTGCCGGCGGCGCTTCGGGGCGAGATCTACGAGTGGCTGAAGGAAAACGCCAAGGATGAGCGGAAGCCGTCGGATTCCGACGAGCAGTTCTTCTACAAGACGCGGAAGAAAGCACTGGGCCCGTTCAAGAGGCGGTTCTGGGATCTGGACCAGACCGTCAAGGCCGATCTCGCGGCCGCGTACGACGACAAGTTCACGTTCCTGTTCACGCAGCTCGGCATCGCGAAGACGGCGCAGGCCCTGGCAAAGCACGTCAAGCCGGTGCGGCAGCACCGTCCTCAGCCCCACGAGGGCATGGCGACGGTTGCCGCGGCCCCGGACGATGCCGACCTGAGTGACTGACGGTGACGGGGCCGCCACGCCCCCGTGGGTTCCCGTTCTGCGCGACATCTCCCGTGTTTCGGGACACGAGCTGAGGAACGCTCTCAACGCCCTCGTGGTAAACCTCGAGGTGGTGCGCGCTCGCGCAGTCCGGCTGGACGAGTCTGTTCGGCCGTTCGTCGCGCAGGCGGTCGAGCAGTCGGAGGAATCGGTGCGACTGGCCGAAGGCACGATCGCGCTACTCAACCTGCTGGTGGACGCGATTGCCCCGGACGGATCGCTCCGCCTGAGCTATGTATCGCCTCGCGGTGTTCGCATCGAGTCGGAGGACAACGTGTCGCAGCGTGCCGTGCGCGCCCTTGGTCCACTGGCTGCAAGGGTCGCCATGACAGCAGAATCCGGTGATATGGCGGTTATATTAAGCATCCCCGAAACGAGCCTGACAAAGAATCAAGAGCATGAATAGAGCGAAGATCCTGATCGCAGACGACGAGCTGTCCATGACCAACGCGCTGAGCGCAATTCTCAGCGGCGAGGGCTACGACGTAGCCGTTGCGTCCGACGGAAAAAGGGCGCTCGATCAGCTGAGCTCCGATGATTTCGGCGTGGTTCTCGCCGATCTGAAGATGCCGAAGCTGGATGGGCTGGCTCTGCTGAAGCAGCTGCAGCGGCTCGCGATCCCCACTGAGTGCATCATCGTCACCGGACAGGGCACGGTGGACTCTGCGGTACAGGCGATGCGCGAAGGGGCTTACGATTACATCGAGAAGCCGCTCAACGCCGAAAAGCTGAATCGTCTCAAGGCCCTTATCCCGAAGGCGCTGGAGAAGTTCAGCGTACAGGCGCGGAACCGCGAGCTGTCGTCCAAGCTCGAGGGATTGACGCACTGCGGCGAATTGACCGGGCAATCCGAGGGGATGCGCTCGGTCTATCAGATCATTGACGCCGTCGCGTCATCGTCAGCGAACGTGCTGATCCTCGGGGAGTCGGGAACGGGCAAGGAGCTCGTCGCGCGCGCGCTGCACACGAAGAGCGATCGGGCGAAAGGGCCGTTCTTCGCTCTCAACTGCGCGGCGCTGCCGAAGGACATTCTCGAGAACGAGCTGTTCGGGCACGAGAAGGGCGCGTTCACCGGCTCGATCAACGAGAAGGCGGGCGCGTTCGAGATGGCGCACGGCGGCACGATCTTTCTCGACGAAGTCGCCGAGATGCCGACGGATATCCAGGTGAAGCTGCTGCGCGCGATCGAGACGCGTGTTATCCGCCGACTCGGCGGCAGGAAGGAGATCGCGGTGGACATCAGGATCGTCGCGGCGACGAATTGGGATCTGCAGAAGGCGCTGGCGGAGAACGAGCTGCGCGAGGATCTGTACTACCGGCTCGCTGTCGTGGAGGTCCTCCTGCCGCCGCTGCGTGACCGCGCGGGAGACATCAAGCTCCTCGCCAACGAGTTCCTGACGCGGTTCTCCGCTCAGAACGGAAAGAAGATCAGGGGCTTCGACAATCGCGCGTGGGATTGGATCCTCACACACAACTGGCCGGGCAACGTGCGCGAGCTGAAGAACGCCGTCGAGCGCGCGGTGATCATGGCGAAGGGCGAGGTGATCACGGCCGAGGACATCATGCCGCGGCACGTACGCATGAGCGGGGAGTTTTCCGCCGCGATGACGGTTCCGGCTGGCTCGTCGCTCGCGGATACGCGGAAGCAGCTCGTTCTGCGGACGTTCGCATCAACGAGCGGCGACGCCGTGCGGACGGGGAAGATCGTCGGCATCACGCCGGATGAGGTGAAGGCGGAGATCGGGGCACTGCTGCGTTTGAACGGCGGTGGGCACGCGGCCGGTGTGGAGTCGGCGGACAAGGCACGGGCGCCGCGCACGGCGACCCCCGCGCCTGCGAAGGCCAAGGCCAGAAAGCGCTAATCAGAGGGAATCGAGATGTCTGAGCATGACTGGGACGACGAGCCGTACGTGGTAATCGAGAGGAACGAGCCCGGTGTCGGCGCTTTCGTGGCGGGGCTTGCCATCGGAGCCGGACTGGCGCTTCTGTTTGCGCCGCGCAGCGGGGAGGAAACGAGGCGCGACCTGCAGCGCCGCGTGAAGCGCGTGGGCGACCAGGCGCAGGAGTTCGTCTCCGAGGTCACCGATTCAGTCGGCCAGACCTTGCAGGACGCGAAAGAGAGGGTCGGGAACCGCATAGACTCGACGAGACAGGTGGTGGAGCTCAAGCGCCGCCAGGTGAGCAATGCGGTTGATGCGGGTCGCGCGGCGGCGCAGCAGGCGCGGGTTGAACTCGAGCAGCGCATCGCCGAAACGAAGGCTGCGTATAAAGAGAGCTAGTGCCTACAAGGCCGCTCCACATCAGGATCGGCTGGACGCTGCGCGATTACGCCAGGCGCGTCTGGGACAATAGCGGGGAAGACAACATCTTTTTCATGGCGGGGGGAATTGCGTTCAATCTCCTCCTCGCCGCGGTGCCGTTCGTGCTTCTCTTCGCGTCCGGCCTCGCGTATCTCCTCAACCAGTCGGCCGACGCTTCGTCGGCTGAGGTGAGCGAGATCGTCTACAAATTCCTTCCCGCGAGCCCCGCCGGCGAGCAGTCTCCGCTCGGCCGGTTCCTCGTGGACATCATCAAGTCGAGACAGGCGATCGGGATCTATTCCGTCGTCGGCTTCGTCTGGTTCTCGACGCGCCTGTTTGGATCGCTGCGCAGCGTGCTCGCGCAGATATTCGACATTGACGCCGACCGCGGGATCATCGCCGGAAAGATCTTCGACATCCAGATCACCGTGGTCTCGTCTCTGCTGCTCGTGGCGTACACGGCGCTCAGCGCCTACCTCGCCCTGGCCACGACGAAGGGGCTCACCGTTCTCGGTCAGCTCGGCCTGCGGAAAGAGATGATGGGAACGCTGGAGTACAACATAGGCCAGCTCATCGCGTTTTTTTTTATCGGGCTGATGTTCTTCTCGTTGTACAAGTTTCTGCCCAATCGCCGGATCCGCTGGCAGACGGCGCTGATCGCGTCGCTTTTCACGAGTTTTCTGCTGGAGCTGGCAAAGCGGGTGTTCGCGACGTACGTCCGCTCGTTCAATCCAGGCTCACTCTACACGGGCACCCTGGCTGCTCTGATCATCGTGGTGGTGTGGGTCTACTACGCGTCAATGATCTTCGTACTGGGCGGCGAGGTAGCGCAAGTCCATGAATTACGCAGGGTTAGAAAGCTTCAGAGGGAGGCTTTCGAAGATTGAAGATTACGGCAAGATAGTTGCAACAGGCCACGCGTGCGGCACAGTGCTGCGCAACTAACATCCTGGGGGGCGTCTCGTGCGTAAGCTTTTGGCAATGGCCATTCTGGCCGCATCGATCACCGCTTGCAGCAAGACCAAAGAAGGTGATCTCGAAGTAGAGAAGCCGGTCATCGGAACGGTCACGGATACGCTGAACGTACCCAGCGTAAACATCACGACCGACTCGGTGAAGGTCACGGTTCCTGACGTCGAGGTGAAGAAGGACACGGCGACGATCAAGGTCCCGAAGGTCGAGATTAAGCGCTAGCTCGATCGGTGCTGAACGATTTGGAGCCTGCTGCCTGACGAAGGTGGCGGGCTCCTTTCGTCTCCCGGCGGTATTGCGCTGCGGTTATATTACGGGTGCCCCAGGTCCCGGAGGGCGCAAGCCCGCTAACTCCGTCAGGACCCCGAAGGTAGCAGCGGCATGCGGAATCTTGCGTTGCTCCGTCAGGCCTGGGGTATCTTCCCTCCTAAATGTCGCTCGCACTCGCCCGTAAATACCGCCCCAGAAACTTCGCCGGCGTTGCGGTGCAGTCCCACGTATCCGATACGCTGCGGGGGGCAATTGCACGTGGCCGCGTCGCGCACGGCTATCTCCTGTGCGGGCCGCGCGGCACAGGCAAGACCACGCTTGCGCGCGTCCTCGCCATGGCGCTCAACTGCGAGAACAAGGGGAGTGATGGTGAGCCCTGCGGCGAATGCACCTCGTGCCAGCGCATCTGGAGCGGCAGCTCGAGCCTGGACGTAGTGGAGATCGACGCCGCTTCGAACCGCGGCGTGGACGATGCCCGCGACCTCCGCGAGCGCGCGATGTACGCGCCTTCGGGCGACGACCGCTACAAGGTCTACATCGTGGACGAGGCGCACATGCTCACGCGCGAGGCGTGGAACGCGCTGCTCAAGATTCTCGAGGAGCCGCCCCCGCGCGTCGTGTTCGTTTTCGCGACGACGGAGCCGCAGAAGATTGCGCAGGCCGCCGCCCCGGTTCTCAGCCGGCTTCAGCGCTTCGACCTCAAGCGCATCAGTGTCGCCGAGATCATCAAGCGGCTGGAGACAGTGCTCGAGTCGGAGCGTATCTCGGCAAGCGGGGAGTCGCTGGCGATGATCGCACGCGCCGCCGATGGATCCATGAGAGACGCGTTGAGTCTCACCGACCAGGTGATATCGCTCGGCGAAGGAGAGATCACCGCCGGTCGGGTTCGCGAAGCGCTCGGGCTGGTGCCGGAAGACGAGTACCTGGGTCTGATAGACATCATCGCAGCGCACCGTGCCGGAGAAGTGTTCGAGGCGGTTCGCCGCCTCGCCGATGGCGGCGTGGACTTCGCCGTCTTCCTGTCTGGACTGGGTGACATGCTGAGGGCTCAGCTGGCAGTGGTTCTCGACGGTCGTGCGGATAACATCTCGCCTCATGCCCTCGCCGCTCTCGAAGCGCACCGCGACGATTTCTCCGCCGGCGATCTTCTGCGCATGCTGTCCATGCTCAGCGGCATCGAGCCGCAGTTCCGGCGCAGCTCGCAACAGCAGCTTCTGGTGGAAATGCTGCTCGTGCGGTTCGCGCTGCTCGACAGATCGGTGACGCTTGAGGAAGTGCTGCAGACACTGGGAGGCGGCAGAGGAAGCGGTGGCGGGACCGAGCGTCCGGCGGCACGGCCAGGCGCGGCGCAGGCTGAATCACGCGCTTCGGCCAGACCGGCAGGCCGAACCTCCGCTGAGGGCACGACGGCAGCCGTCAGCGATCTCCCGGCAGAGCCGGTGCTGTCGCCTCCGACACCGCCCCTTCGCGTTACGCCCGCGGCTCCGCAGAGGGCAATCGGGCACCCCGCTCCATCCGACGCGGCCGACTGGAAGGCCGGCTTCGACCAGACAGCAAACAGCCCTGAGCGCTCGCGCCTTACGACCGAAGCGGTGCGCGAAGAGCGCCTTGCAACGCTGCGCGCACATGATCCTGTGCTCGACGCGGCTGTCAGGGAGCTCGATCTCGACCTTCTGGACTGACATTTCACCTACCACGATCGAATCCGACGATGGCTGATTTTTCGAAGATTCTGGAGCAGGCGCAGCAGATGCAGGGGCGCCTGGAGCAAGTTCAGGGCGAGCTGGCCAGCATGACCGTGAGCGGAAGCTCAGGGGGCGGAATGGTCACCGTGGACGCAGACGGGAAGGGGCAGATTACGAAGGTGAGGGTTGATCCGTCTATAGTAAACGCATCCGATGTCGAGATGCTCGAGGATCTTCTTCTGGTGGCACTGCGTGACGCTCAGCAAAAGTCGGCGGAACTGGCGAAGCACGAGATGTCGAAGCTCACGGGCGGCCTCGGCCTTCCGTTCAAGCTGCCTTTTTAGCGTGTCGGCAATTGATGCGCTGGCCTCGGAGCTGGCGAAGCTACCCGGCATCGGGAGAAAGACGGCGCTTCGTCTTACCTATCATCTGCTGAAGCAGCCGGCGGATCAGAGCCGGCGGCTCGCCGACGCGCTGGTGACGCTCTCCGAGCGCGTGCACCCGTGTAGCCACTGCTTCAATCTGACGGAAGAGGAAGTCTGCTCGATCTGCCGCGACGTGCGCCGAGACGGGGCGGTGATCTGCGCGGTCGAGGACGCTTCCGATATCGGCGCGATCGAGCGGGCGGGCGAGTTTCGCGGACTGTATCACGTACTTGGCGGACGGCTTTCTCCGCTCGATGGCATCGGCCCGGACGACCTCACCATTCCCCAGCTCGAGCATCGCGTCTCAGGCGGAGCGGTGCGCGAAGTGATAATCGCGACCAATCCGAGCATTGAGGGCGAGGCCACGGCGTTGTACGTTCAGCGCAAGTTGTCACCATACCAGCTCACCGTCACGCGCATCGCGCGCGGGCTGCCGGTGGGTGGAGACCTCGAGTATGCGGACGGAGTAACGATTGCGCAGGCACTTTCCGCACGGCGGGCGATGTGATCGCGCCCCGTAATCGCCAGTTGGCGGCGCTCGGCTTCCTCGGTGGCGTCGCCTGCGGCGCGCTGGCCTGGAGCCATCTCCAACGCCAGTACCGGCGCGACCTTTTCAGCAGCCATCCGCTGCGGCGCTTCGCCGCGCTGAGCTATCTGCGCACCCGTCCGTCAATGGGCACCGTGCGACTGCTGCGCGAGTACATCGCGTGGGAGCGCTCCCCGGTTCTCCGCGACCGCGGAGTGAAGCTGATGCGCCGCGCCGAATCGACGCTCTCGTAAATCGTGACAAGTCCCGGCGCCGCCACCTGGTCTTTTGATGAAGAGGACCTTGCCGCTCTCACGCGGACGGTAGATCGCTTCCTGACCGAGACCGGCGCGCATTCCGCGCTGATCGCCGACCGCGCGGGACAGCTCGTTGCGACGATGGGACAGCCCATGTCGTTCGACCCGACGGTGTTCGCCACGCTGACGGCGGCGGATTTCAGCGCCAACGATCAGCTCGCGCGGCTCATCGGCGAGACCGATTTCACCACGCTGTTCCATCAGGGCGAGAAGGAATCCATATACGTGGCCGACGTCGCGCGCCGACTGATCCTCGTGACTCTGTTCGACAATCGAACCCCGATCGGGCTCGTGCGACTGAAGATGAAACCTGTCGTCGAGGAATTGACCGCAAACCTCGACCGCGCCTTCGTGCGCGCGAGAGAGAGCGGCACGACTCGACCCAATATCCTCGCCGGCGCCGCCGACGAGATCGACGAGTTGTTCAACTGGTAAGGAGATAAGAACTGCGATGTCGATGATCAACTACGCGGCGCGCGAGATCAACTGCAAGATCGTCTACTACGGCCCCGGATTGGGCGGAAAGACGACGAACCTGGAGCATATCTACGGCAAGGTGAAGCCGGATACGCGCGGGAAGCTGATTTCCCTGGCAACGGAGACCGAGAGGACGCTCTTCTTCGATTTCCTCCCGGTGGACCTCGGTACAATCCGCGGGTTCAACACCCGGTTCCATCTCTACACCGTGCCCGGACAGGTCTATTACAACGCCAGCCGCAAGCTCATCCTCAAGAACGTGGACGGCATCGTGTTCGTCGCCGACTCGCAGGTCGAGCGGATGGAAGCGAACCTCGAGTCCATGCAGAACCTTTACGACAACATGGCGGAGTACGGGTACGACCTGACCCGCATGCCGTTCGTAATCCAGCACAACAAGCGCGATCTGCCGAATGCGGCCCCCATCCACGACCTGCAGGCGGCGCTCAACCCGGGATGGGAGCCCGCGGACGTATCCAAGGCCCGCGTTATGCCCGATCCCTATCACGCGGGCGAAAATCTCGTGGACCAGATGCCGAGTGGAGAATGGGTGGAGCGCGTACCTTACTTCGAGGCGGTCGCGATCAACGGCGCCGGTGTGTTCGATACACTCAAGGCGGTGAGCAAGCTGGTGTTGAAGGCGCTGGCCTGACGAGGTCGTGTCGGTGAATCTCCCGAACGCGATCACCATCGGCAGGATTCTCATCGCCCCGCTGATTGCGGCGCTTCCGTTCATCAACTCGCCGTTCGCGCGTGGCGCGGCGTTTCTCATCTACATCGTCGCCGCGATATCCGATTACTACGACGGGATGCTCGCACGGACGCGAAATCTCATCACGGATCTCGGGCGACTGCTCGATCCGCTCGCCGACAAGCTGCTGCTGTTCGCCACGCTCATTCCGATGTTCGTGCTGATGGCGCCGGCTTCCGATCTCTTCGCGCCGGGACGCGAGTCCCTCGGCGGCGCGCACGGATTCGCGTTCCGGACACCCTTCGGCGACGTGGGGCTGTCGTGGTGGGTGGTCGTCATCGTGCTCGGAAGAGAGCTCTTCATGACCGTGTTCCGGCATCTCGCGGCGCGGCGCGGCGTGGTTATCGCCGCGATCGGACCCGCAAAATGGAAGACGGGATTTCAGTCGGTCTGGGTCGGCGCGGCGTACTTCTGGTTCTTCGCCGTGACGCTGGCGGCGCGGAACGGGTGGGACAACACGGCGTGGCGGTCGTTCGCGTGGTTCAACGGCATCGTCGGGACGACGACGATGCTCGCAGCGCTTTTCCTGACCCTCTATTCGCTGTGGCTGTACGTGCGGCGGTACGGTCACATCTTCACGGGCTGACCGGTGAAGATCGAGATTGTGACGATCGGCGACGAGCTGCTGCTCGGATTCACGATTGACACGAACGCCGCGCACATCGCCCGGGAGCTTGGCGGGGCCGGGGTGGAGATCGTTCACCGGACAACAGTCGGCGACAACGCCGCTGACATCGCGGGAGCTGTCGAGGACGCGCTGAACCGCACGGGCGGCGTGATCACGACCGGCGGCCTGGGACCCACCAGCGACGATCTCACGAAAGCCGCGATCGCCGCGCTGTTCGGGCGCGCCATGTATCGCGACGAAGCGATCGTCGAATCGCTCAAAGCGCGATGGGCGCGCTATCGGCGCCTCGGTCCGTTCTCCGAATCCAACATTACCCAGGCGATGATTCCGGAAGGCGCTACGATTCTTCCCAACCGGCATGGGAGCGCGCCGGGAATCTGGCTGGAGGACGAGAGAGGGCGCTGGGTGGTGATGCTGCCGGGGGTCCCTCGCGAGATGCGCGGGCTCCTGACGGATGAAGTGATGCCCCGGATCCGCGAGCGAGCAGGTGCGGTCGGAAAAGCCGGCGCCACGGTAATACGATCGCGCACGCTGAGGACAACTGGAATCGCCGAGTCGGCGTTGGCCGATCTCCTCGGTGAGCTCGCGGCCGGAATGGAAGGAATGTCCCTCGCTTTCCTGCCGGGAGTGGACAGTGTGGACTTGCGCCTCACGTCGCGCGGGCTGTCGGCAGCGGAGGCCGATGCCGCATTGAGCCGGGGCGTATTGAAACTTCGCGAGGTCGCCGGCCGGTATGTGTATGGCGCGGATGGTACAGACCTCGCCGAGGTCGTGCTGACTTCATGCCGCCGAAGCGGCCTCACGATCTCTGTTGCCGAGAGCTGCACCGGCGGAATGCTCGGTGCGCGCCTCACCGCGATCCCGGGATCGAGCGATGTGTTCATGGGCGGTGTGATCGCCTACGACAACAGCGTCAAGCGAATATTCCTGGACGTGAGCGATTCCGATCTCGAGGAGCACGGGGCCGTAAGCGAAGAGGTTGCCGCTTGCATGGCGCGGTCGGTGCGCGAGCGGTTGAAGACAGACATCGGAATAGCCGTGACGGGAGTCGCGGGGCCGGGGGGCGGCACGGCGGCGAAGCCTGTGGGTATGGTATGGGTTGCGCTGGATGGAGCAGGCACGCAGGCGCGCTGTCTGCGGCTCTTCGGTACGCGGGATGAGGTACGTCAGAGAGCGGCCCAGGCCGCTCTGGACATGGTCCGGCGGGCTGTTGAACCAAACCGATAATGTCCCCTTGATTCCAAAATAGAAATGTCCCCTATCGACTCGATTCTTTGCGAGGGTTGGGTCGGTGGAGAGGACGAGGATGTCGGAAGTCGAGCTTATGCGCGCTGAGGTGTGCGTGCGA